>CALAZQ010000514.1 GCA_937926325.1 uncultured Planctomycetaceae bacterium
GTTGTTTGACACCCTGCTGCTGGCCTTCACGGCAGTGGCTGCCGTGCGGCTGATGATCGGTTGACCCGGCCTCCCGTTGCAAACCAGCGTCCCGCACAAAAACTCAGGCCGAACGCTGAAGGCAGCATCAATCACTCCGGCAGCCGGCCAGCCTCGACCTGGGGCAACGGACCGCCGCAGGCTTCGATGAAGGCGACGAGGTCGGCCTTGTCCTGTGACGACAACGAGCCGGGCTTGAGCCAGGCGAAGCGGTAGTCGAGGTTGCGGTTGGGGCGGCCGCCCTGGGCATACCAGTCAACAACAGCCACCAGCGTCGGCAGGCTGCCGTCATGCATATAGGGGGCCGTCGCGGTCGCGTTCCGAATGGTCGGCGTCTTGAAGGCCGCCCAGTCGGCGTCGCGGCCGGTCACCAGAAAACGGCCCAGGTCAGGGTTGGGCCCGTCGAGGCCGATGCCGATATTGTGAAACTGCTCGTCGGTAAAGTTCACGCCGTTGTGACAGGCACTGCACCAGGCCCGATTGCCGAAGAACAGCTGCTCACCCCGCCGGGCCGCGGCTGACAGTGGCTGCCTGGCAGCGGCCTGCTGAGCGGCAAGAAACCGGGCCGAAAGCTCAGGGTCGGCGGCCAGCAGGTCTTCCGGCAGCCGCTCGTAGGTTCGCCACTGCACCGCCCGATCATAGGGTGAGTCGCCGGTGACCAGGCAGCGGACAAAGCCACCGATCGCATCGCCGATCGCCGCCCAGGAGACACCGCCATAGAGCTGGACAAACTGCAGCCGGTAGGGCTCGATCGCCTCGAGCCGGGCGATCGTCACGGTGGGGTCGGCACCCATCTCCTGCTCATCAGCCAGGGTGTGCAACAGCGCATCCTCCACTGAGCTGGCTGAGCCGTCCCAGAGCTGCCGGTCATCGCCCACGGCCAGCATGATGCGGTTGAGCAGCGTCGGCGGATGCCGGCGGCCAGGCTCACCCCCCACGCCGGTTGCCAGCGGCCGGGGATAGGCAAAGCCGTGCTCCGGCTGATGGCAGCTGGCACAACTCAGCGAGCCGTCGGCCGACAGCCGCTTGTCGAAAAAGAGCTGCCGGCCCAGTTCGATCTTCGCCCGCGACAGCGGATTGTCAGATAGATCCTTGACCTGCCCTGCCCCGGGCGCAAGCCAGTCAGGCAGTTCGATGACCAGTGGTGCCAGGCTCGTCGGCTCAGCAAGCCAGCGGGAGACTTCGGCCGTGGTCAGCGGGCCGTCGCCGGGAATGCCGGCCAGCAGGCTGGGGTCATCAAGCCGGACCGTCTCGCGGGGGGCGGCCGGCGGTGTCGGTTCGACCACCGCTGCCGGGTCGGCCTCAGCCCCACGGTTTGCACAACCAGCAGCCAGCAGCAGGCATGAGCAGCCAATGAAAGAAGCGAGAAAACGGGAGGCTGAAAATGAGGCATTCGCCATGGGGTGTCTCCTGAAAGATGGAGGCCGGTCCGTGGCGTCG
>CALAZQ010000515.1 GCA_937926325.1 uncultured Planctomycetaceae bacterium
GGCGGGAGGCACCCTATCAGAAGCAGGATGATGGCCAGGAAGCGACGAGTATTCGGGGCGGCGTTTAAGGCCATGGGCTATGACGCCTGCCCAATGATCGGCTTTGATCCGATCAAAGTGGCCGAAATCATCAACCTCCCAAGTGACCATGCGATTGGCTTCATGCTTGCCGTCGGCACGGCGGTGAAGCCCGCGTGGCGCGATTTCACGGCCACGTTTACCATCACGCGGACGGTTCGGATAAGCCTCAAGGTTGTGCCGGGAGCGCCGCGAGACGAGGTCGCGGCTGTTGACGGCAGGAACGACGAAGCCATCCAGCAAGTATCTGCCCGCGAAAAGTCCGGGAGTCGTGTGCTCCCGCACCCAAGGAGCAGGCAGCTTCTTGCAGCCGCAACCAGAAAGGCTGCCTACTCATCCTCCTCGTGACGCTCGAGCATTTTCTCTTCATAGACTTTCTTTGGGTCTTGTTCTTGCTCTTGCTCTTCCCTGAGCCTTTCGGTGGCGTCGTCTAAGTAGCCATTCCCACGTCGCGTCATTTCTTCTCGGCTTTCTTTTGATTGACTGAGATTGATGAGACTGCGAAGGCAGGACAGTCATGCCACCCGCCAAACCATCAGTACAGGTGATCCCAGCCTCGTCCCTGATCGGGCTGATCCTTGAAAGCGTTGGTCACGGTGACCTTCGTGATCTCGGGCGGAGGAACAGCATGGTCGAAATCGCGGCTGAGCTGCAGCCAGATTTCTTCGACAACTTGATGAACTCGGTCGTCTTGTTTCGCATAGGTCAGCCAGAGTTGCTGCCCAACGCTTCCACGGTCGCTAAAACTAACGATCACGAGGGCATATTCCGAACAATGCAGACCGAGTCTGGCAGCGGCCCCGAGCTTGTCTGATGCGTTCAGAATTTCTGTGACGTTGCAGGTGTAGTTGTTGCCGAGCTGCCGCTCAAGGACGTAATCCCGCGGACATGGATACCCGCCATTTCGAGACATCTTTAAAATCCCTTGCGAGTGCCGGGAGTTTGGCTGCTGGAGGCGCCGGTCTGCTCACTGATCGTCGTTGCCGAGCTGACGGAAGCGGGCGACTGGCTCACCGTCGACGATCACGGTTTCGCTGAACATCGCCGCCGGCCGAATCCAGAGACCGCGGTCGCCATACTCCTGCCGGTAGACAACGAATTCCTCGAGCGTCTCACTGTGCCGGGCAACCCCGAGCACCGTGTAGTCATTGCCCTTGTAGTGCCGATAGCGACCCGAGCGAATTTCAGCCACAACAACTCTCCGGTCCAGATCGAAACCGGCAACGGCTGCCGGCGAGCGGAGCTGCAATCAGCCAAGGCCGGCGCACCCGCCCATGCCACACTGCGGGCGGCCACAGCCGCCATCCAGCGGCCCCGCGTCACTGCCGCTGGCGACATGTCCCGCCACCACGCTCAACAGCTTCGTGAGCTTGGTGCTCTGGCAGTGCGGACACTCCGGCTGCTCATCACCACGCACCAGCAATTCAATCTTTTCGCCACACTGCTCGCAGGAATATTCGTAAAGAGGCATCGGGCTCTTCTCCAAGCGCATCGCTGAATCGCACGACCTGCCTCAATCGTACCACTCCCGAGCTGACCGCGAAAAACGCCACACGGGGGCTTTTCTGCCAGGCAGCTAGACTGGCCGAATGGACCCGTTGCACCTTGTTGTCTTCACCACGCTCTGGACGGCGATCTGGGTTGCGGCCCTACCAAAGCTCTCGCGGCGGGCCGAACTATTTGCCGGCCTCATTCCCTTCGCCACCTTCGGACTGCGGGTCTTTGCCGGCTTCTTCAGTGACGTGCCTGATACCGACCCGGTCAAGGCTGCCGTCCAGCCACTATTGGCATGGGTCAACGGGCAGGCCGGCATCGTGCCCTTCCAGGTCTTCCTCGATGCAACCGTGGCCCTCGGCCTGGTCTGGCTGGCCTCGGCCTTCGATATCCCCAGACAGTCCCGGCTGGCAACCGCCGGCATCATGCCGGCCATCGCAGCCGTAAGCCTGCTCAGCTGGCAACTCGCCGCTGATCCCCCAGAACAACTGCTGGCCCGGCGGCTGCCCGCCGGCTTGCTCGGCTTTGCCGCCGGTGCCGCTATCGCCGCTGTCATCCGGTTCACGCCAAGCCCCCTCGCTGCCGATCGACGCAGACACGCCGCGGTCGTCGCCTTGACTGTCGTTCCGGCCACCGTGGCAATTGCCAGTGGCCTGCTGGCCATTGCGGGCAACCTCCCACCGGGCCGGACCGCCCAGATCGTCTCCGTCACCAGCCTTGTCTCCGGCGTAACGGCTGGGCTAGCCGGCTATCGCTGGGGTGGCTTCAGTCGCGGCCGCAGCCGGCTGCTGTTCGCGATGGCAGTTGGTGTCACCGCCGGGGCGATCATCAGCACATGTCACCACTAGGCAACCGTCGTATGCTCTGGAACGTCCTGGCCATCGCGGCTGTCACCTACCTGGCAATCTGTCTGTTCTTCTGGATCGCCCAGCGGTCGTTCATCTATCTACCGCGGCCAGAGACGCCCGACCATGCCGCAGCCGTCAGCCTGCAGCTGCCCGATGCCACGCTTCGCATTTCCCGACGACCGCAGGACGGCCCTCAGGCGGTCGTCTATTTCGGTGGCAACGCCGAGGATGTCGCCTTCACCGTTCCCGAACTGGCGGCAGCCTTTCCTGACCGAGCCATCTATGCGCTGCACTACCGCGGCTACTGCGGCAGCTCGGGACGGCCGACTGAGGCGGCACTCAGGCGGGATGCCCGGGCCGTCTTCGACATGGTGCATGCCGAGCACCAAGACATCATCGTCATCGGCCGCAGCCTCGGGAGCAGTCTCGCCATTCAGCTTGCCGCCGAACGGCCGGTGTCGCGGCTGGTGCTGATCGCACCGTTTAAAAGCATTTTGTCGATCGCCAGCCGGGTCGCCCCCTTCCTCCCGATGCGGCTGCTGCTGAAAGACACGTATGAATCGTGGCGGTTCGCCTCCAGGGTCCACTGCCCCACACTGATAGTGGCCGCCTCCGACGATGAGCTGGTGCCGATGGCCGACACAAAGCAGCTGCTGGCCGGCTTCGGCCCCGGCATCGCCCAGCTGCGGGTCATCGACGGAGCCGACCACAACTCGCTCTCTGAAACCACTGAGTTCTGGGATGCCCTCGTCAACGGACGGTAAGGCAGGCGAGCAGGGCTGCGTTTGAACCCGGGCCGTTTCCCCATGAATCGGCTGCTTCCGGCCGCTTTGCGTGGTGAAAAAAACGGCGTAGAGTTGAGAACATCTCGGCAGCGGCCTGCTGCCAAGGCCGTCAGGAGAAGCCGTCATGCTGTTCGCATCCCCCCGCATCACCCGCCTGTTTGTGACCTCCTCGGGGTTGGCCCTTGGGCTCCTGGCCGGCGGCCCGGCCAGAGCCGAACCTGCCGGCAGCCTGCCAGCCGCGGCCACCGTTGACGCCGCGGTCAACCCCGGCACCGTCTATCGGCTCGACTTGTTCACCGAGACGCTACGACCACTCACTGCCGGTGAGATCAAACCGGGCGCGGTCTACTTTCGTCACTCAGCCAGTGCCGGTCGGCATGTCTGGAGCCGGGTCAAGGCGGACGGCAGCTTTGAGTTTGCGATGGGCCCCGGCTCGGTGCAGCCCGCTTGGCGGTTTGATGTCCGTGAGGGTCGGGAAGAACAGCTGCGAGAGCTCGAACAGCGAGCGCCTGAACTCTACAAACGGCTGATGACCCAGGGGGCCCGGCCAATGCTCCGGCTGGACGATCAGGGCCGCTGGCAGATCGATCTGGCCTCGAACGAAGGCCGGGTGTTTGACCTGGAAACGGGCCACCGCTGGGAGTGGCACGGTGGTCGCCGCGTGGCCGTCGTTCACAGCGGCGGCCGCAGCTGGAGCCATCAGGCGGGCAGTTTTAAACCGGCCTACACAATCGTCCATTTTGGTTGGTGAGGCCTCTGCGGAACTTCGCCACTGACCGCAGACAGGGTCAGCTCCGAGTAGTGTCGACCGCTCGCCAAAGCATCTGCCTGGCCTCCAGCATCGTGGCGGCGTGAATAGCGGCCACAGTTTTCAGGTCCTGGCAGTAGCCACCACCACAGACAATCGCCAGCGGCACTCCGGCGGCAGCCGCCGCCTGAAAGATCAGCCGGTCGCGGTCCAGCAGCCCGGCCTGGGTCAGTCCCAGCCGCCCCAGCCGGTCGCCGGCGTAGGGGTCGGCCCCAGCGATGTAGAGCACCAGGTCGGGCCGGCCCCGTTCGAATGACTCGGCCACCGCCGGGGCCAACCGCCGCAGGTACTCATCGTCGCCCGTCCCATCCTCCAGCGGCACATCGAGACTGCTGGGAAACTTGCGCAGCGGGAAGTTCCGGCCCCCATGAATCGACATGGTGAAGACCGTCGGATCGGCCGCAAAGATCTCGGCCGTCCCGTTGCCCTGATGCACGTCACAGTCGAGGATCAGCACCCGCTCGACCAGCCCCCGGTCCTGCAGCTCTCGGGCGGCCACGGCAGTGTCATTGAACAGACAAAAGCCCTCGCCCCAGTTGCTGCCGGCATGGTGGGTGCCACCAGCCAGACTCGCCGCCACCCCTTCGGTCATGGCTGCCGCCGCGGCATCGACCGCGGCCCCGGTGCTGCGGAGGGATCGCTCGACCAGTTCGGGGCTCCAGGGAAAGCCGATCCGCCGCACCTCCGCGGCCGACAGCCGGCCGGCCAGCACACGGCCCACATAGTCCCGGCAGTGAACCCGCAGCAGTTCATCGGCCGTCGCCGCATGGGGCTGGATGAACGCAAGCTGCCGCCCACCAGCCGCCTCGGCTTCCAGCCGCTGTCGCAGCAGGGCGTATTTTGCCAGCGGAAACCGGTGCCCGGTGGGCAACGGAAGCGGATAGCGGTCGCAAGGATAGAGTCGCATGGGACCGACAAGCATGCATCCGCCGTCACGAAAGGAAAAGTGAAGGCAGCGCAGTGACTGCACAATGACCAGTCAGTGCCCGCGGAGGATGCAGCTTCGTGCCTGCTCCAACTCAGCGGCTGGCCGCCCAGTTCGGTTTTTTCCGTTGATTACGGCTGCCATGATTATGCCGCTGGAAAAGCTGCTCAGTGGCACGGCATGTGCACCTCCTTCGAATCGTTCGAGGTTGACCTGGTTGGCTGTCGCCTGCAGCCGGTCGGGTCCTCCGACAACAGGGATGGATTCGAACGAAAGGAGGTGGCAGTCACAAACACTTCCAATACTGCTGACCGGAAACGTTGAATCAGTTCCCCTCTTCGGGGAACAGCGTTGGGAAACGCAACCGAGATGAGGGTTCCCATCGGCACTGCCGATGGGAACCCTTTTTTTGTGCACTGACAGCCTCGGGTCATTCGAACTGCCGTAGCAGTTCCGTCGGCTCACCCGTCTCACCATCGATCAGCACATCGATCTTGCCAGTCTCAATGCGGTAGAGCCAGCCGTGTATCCGCAACTCGGCCCCCTGACGCCGGAGTTCGCGGATCAGGCCCAGCCGATGAAGGTGGCCAAGCTGAGACCGGACGTTTTCCATCGCCAGCAAGTCTAGTTTTTGCACCCCGTCGAGTCCCCGCGCGGCCGCAATCCGGTCGGCTCGCTCTTTTGCACCGGCAGCCATGCAGAGCCAGTCCGCGATGCAGTATTCATCGACGCCGTTCTCAACAGCCTCAATGCCGCCACAGCGGGTGTGGCCGCAGACGATGACATCTTTGATTTTGAGATGCAGCAGGCCGTACTCCAGCACGGCCATCAGGCCGGGATCGTTGTAGGAGACGATGTTGGCAATGTTCCGGTGGACAAACATCGTGCCCGGCCGCGACCCGGTGATGATGTCTTCACTGACCCGCGAGTCGGCGCAGCCGATCCAGATCACCCGGGGAGTCTGAGCGGCCGCAATGTGCTCGTAGTAATCGGCATGGGTCTGGAACTCTCCGGCGACGAATTCCTTGTTCTGCTCGAGAAGTCTTCTGACCATTGGCTCTCCTACTCTGCTTAAACGGCCGGGCAAATCGCATCGGGACGGCGACAGCCTCTGACCAGCTCCCGATCGCTCCGGCATCGCCTGCCAACTTTACCGTGTGGGATGCTGCCTGCTCCATGCCCTGAATCGTCCCGGGACATTACAATCCAAACCGGTGGGCGGTCGCAGGGCGGCCCAGCCGGAAATCGCGGCCCGGTGAGGTGGCGGCTTCCCCCACCGCGACGTTTCCATCCTGTTTGAAGACCGCAATGAACTTCGCCTTCTGGCTTGAACACTGGCAGGCGATCCTCACGGCGGGCGTGGTGGCCGCCACGCTGCTGGCATTGCTGCTCGGCCGCCGGGCCCCCGACATGGCGATGATCGGCGCCGTGGTCGTGCTGCTGGCATTCGGCGTGCTCACCCCGGCCGAGGCCCTGGCCGGCATGAGCAACGAGGGCATGCTGACTGTCGCCGCCCTGTTTGTGGTCGCGGCCGCTGTCGACCGCACCGGAGCCCTCAGTGCCCTGATCGATCGCGGGCTGGGTCGCCCCCGGTCCCTCGCGGAAGCCCAGCTCCGGACGATGACCATTCCGGCGGTGCTCTCCGGCTTCATGAACAACACCCCGGTGGTCGCCCTGATGGTGCCGGCGGTCCGCCGCTGGGCCCGGAAACACCAACTGAGCGTCTCGAAGCTCCTGATGCCGATGAACGATGCGGTCGTGCTCGGCGGCCTCTGCACCCTGATCGGCACCAGCACCAACGTCGTTGTCAGCGGCCTGCTTAACGCCAAGACCGGCCAGTCGCTCGGCATGTTCGACATCACCTGGTTGGGTGTGCCGCTGCTGGCGGTCGGCTTTGTCTATCTGATGACCGCCAGCAAAAGCCGCTGGCTGCTGAAGGACCGCCGGCCCGCCATGAGCGCCGGCGATGACCCGCGGGAATACTCCCTGGAAATGCTCGTCGAGCCGGGCAGCCCGCTCGTCGGCCGAACGATTGAACAGGCCGGCTTGCGCGGGCTGCACGGACTGTTCTTGATGGAGATCGACCGTGGCGGCCACGTCCGGGCGGCGGTCGAACCGACCGAGCGACTGGAGCCGGGCGACCGGCTGGTCTTCGTCGGCGTGGTCGACTCAGTGGTGGAACTGCAGAAAATCCGCGGCCTGCGGCCGGCCACCGATCAGGTCTTTCAGCTCGATGGGCCACGGTCTGAGCGGACACTGGTCGAGGCGGTCGTTTCCAACAGCTGCCCCCTGGTCGGCCGGACCATCCGGGCGGGGCAGTTTCGCTCAAACTACGAGGCGGTGATCATCGCCGTCGCCCGCAACGGTGAGCGGCTGCGAAAGAAAATCGGCGACATCGTGCTGCAGCCGGGCGACACGCTGCTGCTGGAGGCGAGCCCCCGCTTTCTGAACCGGCAGCGGACCAGCCGCGACTTCTATCTGGTCAGCGAAGTGACCGGCGCCAAACCCCCCCGGCATGACCTCGCCTGGATCGCCTGCACGATCCTGGCGGCGATGGTGCTGGCCGCGACCCTCGAACTCGTGCCAATGGTGGCCGCCGCCCTGGTGGCGGCGGCGGCGATGGTGGCCACCGGCTGCATCGGCCCCAACGAGGCCCGCCGCGCGATCGAGTGGGAGACGCTGCTGCTGATCGCCGCCAGCTTCGGCCTGGCCCGGGCGATCGAAAAGACCGGCCTCGATGAGCTGATCGCCCAGAGCACGATCGGTGCCGCCGGTGACCGACCGCACCTGGTGCTGGCGGCGATCTATCTGGTGACGATGCTCTTCACCGAGACGATGAGCAACAACGCGGCCGCCGTGCTGATTTTTCCGATCGCCTGGCAGACAGCCACCGACCTGGGGCTCAATCCGATGCCCTTCATCATGGCGATCACAGTGGCGGCCAGCTGCGGCTTTGCCAGCCCGCTGGGCTATCAGACCAACCTCATGGTCTATGGGCCCGGCGGCTATAAGTTCAGCGACTACCTTCGCTTCGGCGGCCCACTGAACCTGATTGTGATGGTGGTCACGATCGCGCTCGCGCCGCTCATCTGGCCGTTCTGATGTGTTTGGACGAGGCCATCCATGGCCCTCGTCCAACAGGCGAGCGGCACGCAACGCCAAGGGTTGCGAACCGCTCGACGCCGCATCCCGCGGCGTGGGTGTTTGGACGAGGCCATCCATGGCCCTCGTCCAACAGGCGAGCGGCACGCAACG
>CALAZQ010000516.1 GCA_937926325.1 uncultured Planctomycetaceae bacterium
GTTCGCCAGCCGGTTTGCCGCCGGCCTCGGCAACTTTCTTCGCCCCGCACCACGACAACTCAACCGGTGCAGTCATGGCGATGTCGTTGCGTTTGATGTGATTGAACAGCTTCCAGAACATGCCGTCGGTGCCACCATCAGACCGCACCCGGGCCAGCCGATGGGCCGGATAGGTCTTGATCACCACCTCATCGACCGGCCCCGCGGCAGGGTAGCCCTGCGGCAGATTCGCTTCGGAGACCAGCCACGGCTTGTCGTTCGCGGTGGTTGCTGGTTCGGCGGCACCTGCCTCTGCGGCAGTAAGGCCAAGCAGGGCCAAGAATGAGCAGCATCGTGTTGACCAGCGGTTCATGGGGCTTCCTTTCAGCTTTCAGCGGGTGTGCGGCGGGCCCTCCAGCGGCACGGTTACCGGCCAGCCGGGGAATTGTAGGGGCTTGCCGTCAGGGCCGAGGCTGGGAAACCGGGGAAAGCATTCGAAGGTGACAGTCTGGGCAGACAAGTCAAAGCGGGCCATGCCATAGCCGTCGCCCCGCTGCCGCTCATCGCGGGTGTCGGCCGGATTGGCATAGGCCACCATCGTGATCTTGTTGCCGAGGCCATCCTCAAAGTCGCCGGTCCAGGGCAGTGGACTGCCGGGCACCGGGTTGGGGCCGGGCTGTTCGTCCTCCGGATGCCACCAGCGTCCATAGATGGTGTTGACCAGTGCCGGCGAGGTGAACGACCAGGGACCATCGCGATACTCATCAATGCCATGCTGAACCACCACTGCCAGATGCTGATCGCCGCAGAGGTGGACCGCCCCGGCCCGCTTGAGAATCCGCAGCGCTGCATTACGGCCCGACTGCGGCCAGCCGTTACAGTCGAGGTCAGCCAGCAGCCGGTTGCTTGGAGTGCCGTGCAGATGGACAGCCCCGCAGAAGGCTGTCTGCGAGAGGGCACACTTGGCCCGCACGCCCTGCCAATCATCAGCCCACGTATTCAGCCAGTCCAGCTGCCGCTTGCCGAGCAGTTCGAGTCCGGGCAGGTCAATGGCTTTGCGGTCATAGCTCGGATCGACAATGTGGTCGGGCCGGGGGCCCAGCTTGGGAATCGTGCCCTCGGGTCCGGTCTTGAACTTGCGGTCTTCCAGAATGGCGAAGTCGATCCCGCCGACGATGAGCCGAGTGAAATAGACGCCAATGCCTCCCGTGATCGGGGCCGGGTCGACCGGGTCGGGCAGGTGGGCGGTCTGCTGCCGCTGGACCATGTTGACGTAGCTGGCCGGATAGAAGTAACCGCCGCTGGCCCCATTCGGGTTGGTCGCCCGGCCCCCGCCGTTGCCCCAGAGGTTGGCCTGCCCAACATCGTGGTCGTCGGGAATGGTGACCGTCGGCCGGTCGCGGATGACGTCGCGGAACTGGAGGCCGAACTCGATCCAGCCGACCGTGTGCTCGGTGTGGCGGTAGGTCTGGTCACCGGCGAAGAAGAGCAGATCGGGGTCGGCTGCCCGCAGGCC
>CALAZQ010000517.1 GCA_937926325.1 uncultured Planctomycetaceae bacterium
CGATCCTGTTGCCGCATTGAAGGCGATGAGGAGGCGGTCTGCGCCGATGGCAGGAATCTCCGCATGGTCCCGCTCTTTCTCACCTTTTTCTGCCATTCCCGAGGCGGGTGAGTCCGGGACTTGGTGTAAAAAGGCAGCCTAAGCCAACGGTTAGGCGGTTCGCGACGGGCGAGATGCTTGCCAAAGTGTCGTTGGCCGTCCAATCCTTATCCTTGATCAAGTTGCGGACCTCGCCAGCACGGCAGAAAGCCGGGCTGCTGACTGATGTCACGTCCCGGTAGGTGATAGAAGTCGCAACCGAGTCGGTCCAGCAGTTCGGACTCGCTGGACACATCAAGGCGTTGTCGGAGCTGGCGGTCGGTTTCGGCGGATGCGAGGTAGTCGACGAGTACTGGTTTCTCGCGGGCGACCGACGAATAGAACGAAGATCTGGGGTTTGGTTCTTGAATCATGTCGGACATGGTCCTTCAACTCGTTGCGAGATGCGCCAGTCTGCCGGTGTTGCGCCGACTTCCGCCCGCGCGTCGAAATAGGCTTCAAGATTGGCCAAGGGTATGTTTCCGTGAAGGCCGCCGCCGCTGGCAATCGCAAATCCGGGACAACCGTCCATTCTCTCGACGACGTCAAGAACCATCTCGCGAATTTCATCGGCAGTGCCCATGGTCAGTTTCGCGGTATCGATTCCGCCGATCAAGAACCGACCGGGTTGCCCGAAATGCTCTTTGACCGCATCCAGCGAAGTGGCGGGAGTCTCGAACATCAGTCCGTCCACACCGACCTCAACGAGACGCGGCAGAAACGCCTCCATGTTTCCATCAGCCACATAGACGACCTTTTTGCCAAGCCGCTTTGCCTCGGCCCAGATCCTGGGATAGTGCGGAAAGATGTAGGCGTCGTACCAGGTGGGATCGAACATAGGCCCGTTTTTGCTGGCAAGATCGTCGTGAACAAACAAGAACGGTCTGTCCGAAGCTGAAACCATCTCGTCAACGATCGCCTTCGACTTGGCGGCGCACGGCGCAAGGAAATGCTCGTGAAAGCGATCGGGCTCCATGGCCGCGGCCATCATGAATACCTCCCAGCCCAGGAACTCGACGGGCCACATGAAGAGTGTGGTGTATAACATCGGATAGTAGAGACCGATATCCCCGATGGCTCGTTCTCTTGCCCTGACGTCGTCGGCCTGGCAGGGATGCGGGACAGGAGTCCACAGGTCCTGGTAGCGAAGCGATGGAACGTCCAGGTCCCAAACTTCCTCCGGAGTCTCGCAAACGTAGGTGTCGCGTTGGGCTGTATCATAGAGCCCCAAGTGGCTGTAGCGATATGGTAGCGTCTCGTGGGAACGGGGCTGCCCCGGCGGCGTCGCTGGGGGGGCGTTGTGTAGGGGCACGCGATTGATGATGTCGATGCCCAGTGCCGCGTATGCGCTGCGGAAGGCGTCTGGAGTAGTCTGGTACGCGTCCAACCCGCTGACCAATTCAACCAGGCCGGCATGGTTGAGCGTTTCCTTGGAAATCAACTTTTCGCTTGTACGGCCCTGAGCCCATAATAGGACATCTTGTTTCATTGGTCGTGCCTCACCCTTGTGACAGGCTAATCGAAAAGCTCGCGATTCATGCGGCCAACCGAAACGCAGGTGGAAGGCAACCAGGGCTGTGAATCGGAAATCTTCGCAGTCACGGTGTCTCCAGAATGCGTCGGTAGAGGCCGGGTTTCCATGTCTTCTCGAATTGTCCTGGTATCTTCTCCTTGGCCAGCTTGAGGAACGCCTCTCGGTCGACCGGTACGAACTCGACTCCCGCGTCGGTAAGCACGCGCCGGTATTCGGCTTCCGAACGTTCCACTTCGCGATTGTGCCAATACGTGGCGAATTGGGCCGCCTCGAGGATGATCTCGCGTTCTCGTTCCGTGAATCGCTCGTCGAAATGGGGGCCGGTGCAGAAGACGTAGAAACCGATCAAATGGTGAGTCTCCATGATGTACTTCTGCACTTCGTGAAGGTTGTTGCCGTAGATCGTGGCCAGCGGATTCTCCTGCCCTTCGACCACGCCCAGCTTGAGAGCCATGAACATGTCGGTGAAGGGGAGCGGCGTAGTGTTGGCGCCGAATGTCTGCCATGACTTGATATAGACTTCCAACTCCGGCACGCGGAGCTTCAGGCCGCGGAGGTCCTCGGGGCTGTAGATTTTTTTCGACGTGGTTGTCAAATAGCGTGGGCCTCGATACCAGAGGTGTCGCATTTCCACTCCCGCCCTCTCACGCAGTGTCTGGCGCAGTTCCTCGCCGATCTCGCCGCGCCAGACCCGATCGATGTGTTGATAGTCGCGCCACACGAACGGTGCTTCGGTCATTCCGTATTCGGGCGCGTACCAGCCGATGAATGCACAGCCCATAACGGTCATGTCGATGCTGCGGAGTTTCAAGCCCTCGACGGTTTCGCGATCGTCGCCCAACTGGCCGCTGGGATACAGTCGGACTCGTAAGTCGCCGTCAGACCGCTGAGCCACGCGCTCCGCGAACTCCTCAGCCGCCGAGTGGAGCAGCACGGTCGGGCCCGAAACATAACCCACGCGGATGATCTTCTCGTCACGCTGCTCTGTGCAGCCTGTCAGCGAGATCATCAGAACGAGAAATACGAAAAGCAACGGCCTCATTTGATCTGACCTCCCCACAGGTCGACCAGCCACAGCGACAGGTCGGGCACGAAAGCGACGATCAGCACCACAACCGTCAACGCAGCATAAAAGGGCCACAGATTGGCCAGGATATTCTTGACGGAAACTTGACTGACGCCAGCCATGACAAACAACAGGATGCCGACCGGAGGGGTCAATAATCCGATCATGATGGCCAACTGAAAGACAACTCCGAAGTGCACTGGATCGATTTCATAGGATGCAAGGATCGGCAACAGCAACGGCGTAAAGATGATCATGATGCTGCCGCCCTCCATCACCGTACCCAACAGTAGAATGAGTCCGACCAGCAATAACATCATGAGCCAGCGCTGACTGGTGACTGCCTGGAAGAAACCAACAAACGCCTCGGCTTCGACTTCGCGGGAGATCAGAAAGCCGAAGCAAGAAGCGCAGGCGATGATGAATAGGATCGACGTAGAGCGCCGCGCAGTGACCAGTAGAATCCGCGGCAGATCGGTCAGCCGAAGCGAGCGATAAACGAAAAATCCGACGACCAGCCCGTAAGCGACGGCCAGCACGCCAGCCTCGGTAGGCGTCACCAGCCCGCCGAAGATGCCGCCCAAAATGATCACGGGCATCAGCAGCCCCGGCAGCGCGACCCAAAAACTCTCGGCCAGTTCTCTCACGCTATGCCGCTCGCCTTTGGGGTGGCGCGAGCGCCGAGCAACCACCGTGCATACCGCCATGATCACCAGAGCGATCAGGATGCCCGGGAGCGTGCCGGCCAGAAACAGTTTGCCCACGGACGTGCCGGAGACCGACGCGTAAATAATGAATCCGATGCTGGGGGGAATCACCGGTCCAATCGTCGCCGACGAAGCATTCAGAGCCGCCGCAAAGCCTTTAGGATATCCCTTCTTTTCCATCATGGGGACCATGGTCGAGCCGACGGCCGCGGCGCTGGCGATAGCGGCCCCGGAAACCATTGCGACCAGCATATTGGCGATGACGACCACGTACGACAAGCCGCCCGGCAAAGGGCCGATGAAGGCAAGCGCGAGGCGCGTGAGTCGCCGTGTGATGCCGGCGGCGTTCATGATCTCGCCCGCCAACAGGAAAAACGGCAGCGCCAGCAGCACCATCGTGTCGGCGCCCGAACTGATCTGCTGAACGACGACCAACACGGACATATCGCTGATTAATGCCACGTAGATCAACGCGCTGATCCCAATCGCGTACCCGATGGGTACGCCCAGGACTAACAGAACCAGCATGCTCACGACCAGAACAATCACTCGGGCAGATCCTCCCCCTGGCCGACATCCAACTCGGAGTACTGACCGGCCAGCAGCCTTCGCGCGGCAAACCAGCAGCAGAGCACCGCGGTCAATGGCAGGGCCGCGTAGAAAATCCAGTTCAGCGGCAAACCCAACGCCGGTGTGTACGTGCCGGCCGTCTGCTGGACCCACACGACCCCGGCGACCGCCAAGTACACGTTGAAGGCCAGTATCAGCAGCAACCCACCGAATTCGACGGCGCGTCGTACGCCGTGCGGAATGTGCTCGACGAAAAACTCGACCCGAATATGCCGCCTGTCTCGCAACACCAGCGCCGCGCCCAACAGCGTAAACCAAACGAACAAATAGCGCACGACTTCGTCGCTCCAGAACAACGACTGGTTGACGACGTAACGAAAAAACACAGCCACAAGGATGATCGCGAGAATGACGCAGAACAGACCGACCAGCACCCAATCGGCGGCGGATAGGCGTTCATGCAAGGACTCGCCCTTTGAGTTCATCGGATTTCTCCAGCACTGTCGTGCATCAGCCTACGTGTCCTCACCAGCTTCCTCTCCCAGATATTCCCGCAGTGCGGCGTGGTCGTCTTCATTCCCGAACTGCGCGTGCTCTCGCATCTTGATTTCCGCTGGCGCCGGGTCGCGACTCTCGAAAACTTGGACAAGTTGTTGATGCCAGTCATCCGGCACCTGTTTGTATCGCGTCGCCTTCAACCAATTGACCCGCATCAGTAGACGCGACCACACGCGACGCAGTTCATCGGCCAGCCGCGTCGAGCCGCTCAGTTCAGCAATCTTCACATGGAACTCCAAGTGCAGTTCCATTCCCAGCTTGGAGTCCGGGTTGCCGCCGCTCATCAACCGGTCCAGTCGTCGCGCCTCCATGGCAAGCCGTCGGAGTTCCTCGTCCGAGGCTCGCTCGGCAACCATTCGCGCCGCCTGGCATTCAAGGGCCTCGCGCAACACTTGATCATTGCGCAGATCGTCGATCGTCAGCGGCCGAACGCGACAACCGTACAAAGGGCGACTTTCGACCAGACCATCCAACTCCAACAGATACAGAGCCTCGGTGACCGGCATCGGGCTAACGCCCAGGCGTTTGCTCAGGGCCCGCCGCACGAGACGGTCTCCCGGCGCGAACTGGCCAGCGACAATGTCCGTGCGGAGGGATTCATAGACGCGCTGCGTCAGCGTGTCTGTCTTGTCGGACGCTTCGGACTCAGAAAATCGGTAGTTGGCCATCGCGGATCGCTTTGCAGACGTAATCATCAACGGGACGGCTCGCGTGAAGACCAGTTTAGCAAGCATGTTTGGTATGTCAAATGGACGCTCCGTATAATCTGCCGAGGCAAAAGATCAGTAGCAATTGACTTGGCATCAGGGTGACATGCCAAATATCCCTGGTAGGATCTCCCGCAGCGTGGCATGGAAAACCCTGGATCGCTCTGAGGAATCCCGATGGGAAGAACCAAAGCAAAGCTGCAGAACGGCCAACCTGCGTTGGGCGGCTGGATCATGATCGGCCATCCGTCCGTCGCCGAACTCCTGGCGGGGGAGGGTTTTGATTGGCTGGCCGTCGACATGGAACATACTTCGACGACCGTCCGCACGTTTCACGAGTTGAGCCTCGCCGTGAAAGGGTCCGCGGTGGACCTGCTCGTCCGACTGCCAGGGCACGATCCGCAAATCACGAAACTCGTACTCGACAGCGGCGCCGACGGAATCATCGTGCCTGCGGTGAACACGCCGGAACAGGCCCGCGAAGCCGTGGCGATGGCCAAGTTTCCTCCGCACGGTCATCGCGGGGCTTCCTTGTGTCGGGCAACGGATTTCGGACGGAACTTTCGCGACTATTATCGCAATCACAACGAGAATGTCCTGGTCGTCTGCATGTTGGAGCACATCGACGCCGTCAACAACGTGGACGCGATTCTCGCCGTACCCGGAATCGATGCCACATTCATCGGACCCTACGATCTGTCCGCATCCATGGGACTGCCCGGTCAGACCGACCATCCGGATGTGCTCGAAGCACAACAGACTCTGTTGGCCGCTTGCAAACGGCATGGAGTGCCTGCCGGGATTCACGTCGTCCCGGTAGGCGGCGACGAAGTGAGTCGGAGGATCGGCGAGGGATTCCGGTTCATCGCTTGCGGAATCGACACGGAGTTCCTGCTCTTCGCCGCGCGACACATGCTGCAGGAGGTGATGGACACCTCTGAAGTTCGTGACTGAGCGAAAAGTGCTTGGTCCGACAATGTCGTCCACATGATGGCACGCAGGGCCATTCTCCGGCTCCGAACCGACGGGCCTCAGAAGATCCCTTCTGTTCAGTCGAATGTGGCATGTTCCTGTAGTTGTCAGCGTGCCCGCGGCGAGCTGCACCGCAGTGGGAGTGTTGTCGGCAGGCGGTCACGGCGCTTGCCGTCGGGAATATCGGCAAGCAGCGGGACGCGA
>CALAZQ010000518.1 GCA_937926325.1 uncultured Planctomycetaceae bacterium
AGTGCCTGAGCTGATGGCGGGCAGATGAAAAACAGCGCGGCCCCACAGACTGCTGCACGCAGTCGCCATCCCGATCGCCAGCCACATCCCGGTCGTTGCACGACGGGGTCTCCACGAAATTCCGGCCACTGCAGCTCCAACGGCAGCATCCCCGAATCGATCCAACCGATTCAGCTTTCCTTACCGGTAGAATCGGCACGATCGCAGCGGTTCTCCCGCTCAGCTTGCGAAATTGCAAACTGGCGTCCGCCGACTGCAGAGGTTGGGGGAGCTAGGGAAGCTGTCGCCGCTGCCTACCGCACTTTGACAGCCCGGGTGACCCGGCCAAAGTTGTCGACCAGGATCAGGTCAGACTGAGAAATTGAACGAACCGCTGGCATCAGGGTTTGGCCAGCCATCCCCACGCGAGACGATGCAGTCACATGGGTGATCAGCCGACCGTTGGAAATCTGCCAGGTTCCGCTTGAGATAGGCGTGGGTACAAAGACCTCCTGGAAGTTCTGCATCATGCGGTAGTAGCGGTAGGTCTGGAACGTCCCGTCAACGTTATACGAGATGTCGACAGAGCCTTCATTGTCGGTCATCCGCCAAGTGCCGACCGCCATCTCCCGAACCTCGTTGTCGGTCAGCACCTTACTGGTGACACCGCCAGCAGGTACAACGGCGGCAGCGGGTGCTGGTGTGGGCTCGGCACTTTTCCACTGGCTCATGTCAGGCGGGTTGGCATGAACAGGACGGGGGGCTCCCTTGGGTGTCGCTGAGTTGTTGGGGTTATTCTTCTGGAGGACGATGAGCGCGCATGCTGAGTCCTTTGGAGCCGCGAATTCATTTGGCACAGCCGCAATATCGCGAGAAATGCAAACAACCAGCTTGCCACCGTCAAACTTGTAGATGCCCTTGCCGGTTTCGGTGTCTTTGTTCTTGATCGTAATCCGCTTGGGGTAACTCGTTGGGTCAATCCGGAACTCGCGGGTGGTCTTGGACCCACTCAGCGGCGATTCGAACAGAATTGTGTAGTCAACAATCTCGAGATTGCCTCCGCCGGGCAGCCAATACTGCATCTGGTCATCGGGAATCTCCTGGCCGTTCTCGAGTAGTTCGACCACCCGCCAGTGCCCGCGGACTCGCTCCAGTTCGGTGTCAACCGCCGATGGGCTCTGGGCGATGGCCGCCCCAGGGTTAGTCACCATGACGGTCACTGCCGCAAGCAAAACTGGGAGTGAATGGGGGCGGCTGAACAGGTGCATGGCATCCTCATGGTCGGGTGATTTGGTACGCCGGGCGGTCTGCAGCGACCGCACCGCCCAAATCATCAGAAAACCTGCCGCCACTGGTCAACCTGAGTTCTCTGCTAGTCAACCCAGCCTGCAGGAAACCATCCTGCACGACTATGCAATTTGCGCAGCAAGCCCCGAGGGATCGATGGGACCGGCAGCGTCTCGGGTGGCTGCGCGGCGACCACTTTTCAGCACTGCCGGGCGAGCTGCGGCGCAAAGTAGCTCAAAATCGCGTCAGCCCCCGCCCGTTTGATCGCCAGGACCGCCTCATGGGCCGCCTTGTCGCCGTCAATCCAGCCGTTGGCGGCAGCTGCCTGAATCATCGCGTACTCGCCACTGACCTGGTACGCGAGCGTCGCTACGCCGAAGGTTGCCTTCACCCGGTGGATGATGTCGAGGTAGGGCATGGCTGGCTTGACCATCACCATGTCGGCCCCTTCCTCCAAGTCGAGGGCCACCTCGCGGAGGGCCTCATCGCTGTTGGCCGGGTCCATCTGATAGGTCTTTTTGTCAGCCACGCCAAGGGCCTTGGCCGTGTCGAGGGCGGCATGGCTGCCGAGGGCATCACGGAAGGGGCCGTAGTAGGCCGAGGCATACTTGGCAGCGTAGGCCAAGATGCCGACATCCTGCCGGCCGGCGGTATCGAGGGCGGCCCGAATCGCCCCCACCCGGCCGTCCATCATGTCGGAGGGGGCCACGACATGGCAGCCGGCCTTGGCCAGCACCACCGCTTGCTGCTGGAGCACAGCCACCGTTTCGTCGTTGAGAATCTGGCCATCCGCCAGCAGCCCGTCGTGGCCGTGGGTGGTGTAGGGGTCGAGGGCGACATCACAGATGATGCCGACCGCGTCGCCCGTTTCGGCCCGCACCGCCCGCACCGTGCGGCAGGTGAGGTTTTCAGAGTCGAGGGCATGGCTGCCATCGACGCTCTTGTGCCGCGGATCGATCACCGGGAATAGGGCGATTGCCGGAATGCCGAGGGCCTTGGCCTCGGCGGCCGCCTTCACCACCCCGTCGATCGGCAGCCGTTCGACCCCGGGCATGGCTGCAACCGGTTCGGACTCTTCCTTCTCATGCACAAACAGTGGCCAGATCAGGTCAGCCGGCGACAGCCTGGTTTCAGCCGTCAGGTTTCGCAGCCAGCCATACTGGCGGTTTCGCCGCAGCCGGGTGGTGGGAAAGGCTCCGGGTGCCGTTGGCCGCCGCGTCATGCCTGCACCATGTTGCGGCTGTCGAGAATGACCGCCTCCCGCGGCGGCTCAGAGGCGATCGTCCGCTGCTGCCGGCCCAGCGTGGCCACGGCGCACGACTCGGCGGTTTCCCAGAGACAGATCTGCCGGGCGACCACGCCCAGGTCAGCGAGCACATGCGGGGCCACCACCTCCAGCAGGTAGCGGGCCATGTTCTCGGCTGTCGGGTTTTCTGGCATCACGAAGTATTTCACCGGCTCAACCAGCTTGATGGCGGCCAGCGCATTCTCATCTTCTTCGTAGATCAAAAACGCATGATCCCAGTGGTCATCCAGCCAGCCGAGCATCCGCTGCTTGATCAGTGAGAAGTCGATGATGCGGCCGACGTCATCGACCTCGACGCCGCCGTGGGCCCCGACCACCTCCAGATCAACCCGGTAGTTGTGGCCGTGGAAAAAAGCACAGCGACTCTCATGGCGATAAAGCCGGTGGCCGGCACAGAACTTCAACTGGCGGACGAGCGACAGCTGGGTGATGGTCGGGTCGTGCATGGAGTCTTCTCACACTGCGAACGTGAACGCGAGGGCCCGGCGGCGGGCTGCGCACCGAGCAACGCTACAGCTGCGTCGGGTTCGGCGCGTCGCCGTAGACTGCCTTGGGGTCGAAGGTCTTTTCGGTTTCCAGAAACTCAAGGGCCGTACCCGCCGCCCGCTGCCCGCCCACCGGCACCTTGCGATAGAAGCAGGAGCGGTAGCCGACGTGGCAGCTGGCCCCGCCGGCCACCTCGACCCGCAGCCAGACGCAGTCCTGGTCGTCGTCGATCCGCATCTCGACCACCTTCTGGACCAGGCCGCTGGTGGCCCCTTTGTGCCAGAGGCACTGCCGGCTGCGGCTGAAGTAGTGGGCCTCACCGGTGGCGATTGTCTTTTCCAGCGCCTCGCGATTCATCACGGCGACCATCAGCAGTTCGCCCGAGGCGTGGTCGGTGGTGACACAGGGAATGAAACCCTGCGGGTCGAACTTGGGGGCCAGTTCGGTCCCCTCCTCGACCTGCTCGACAGAAACACGGGCGGAAAAGAGGGCGTCGGTGGCGGGTGAGGCTGAATCGGTCACAGGAGTTTTCAGGGGCTTTGGTGGTCGCGGATGAGATATGTCTCTCTCTATCATAGCCGGCAGAAACGAGACTTCACGCCGCCGTCGCCCCGGAGCCGCCCAGATGCTGCTGACGCTTCCCGACCTGCTGACCACTGACGAGATCGCCGAGATCGCTGCCCGCTTCGACAATGCCGTCTTTGAGGATGGCCGGGCCACAGCGGCGGGAGCTGCCCGCCAAGTAAAGGCCAACCGGCAGATCGACCGGCAGTGGCCGGGGCTGAAGGCGTTCGATGCCATTCTTGACCGAGCGGTGCGGCGTTCGCTGCCACTGACCGAGAAGCTTTCGCCGGCGGCCAGCTCGCCCTCAATTTTTGCCGAGTACCATCCCGGCGACGCCTATGGCCCCCACACCGACGCCGTGATGGCCGGCCAGCCACCGATTCGGCATGACATCTCGGTGACGGTCTTTCTCAATCCCCCGGACAACTACGCCGGCGGCGAACTGCGGCTGCACCTGCCGGGCGGGGAAACCCGCGACGTCAAACTGGCCGCCGGCTCAGCCATCGCCTATCCCACGACGCTCGTGCATGAGGTGCTGCCGATCCGCAGCGGCATCCGCCGGGTGGCGGTCTTCTGGCTGCAGTCGTTCTATCGCGACAGCGAAATCCGCCAGATCGTCGCCGACCTGCGGGGCAGCCTCGCCATGCTGCGGGGGCTTCCCGGCGCCGATCCGCTGCCGCTGGCCCGGGCCTTGGCCAACCTCGAGCGGAAATTCATCGGCCAGTAGGGACCTGGCTCACGAGACGTTCGCACCATTTCGTGCTGGCTGCGTAAAAACCGCGATGGTTTCTCGAATTTTTCTTGTTCCAGCCGCTGTTTTGCGGTCTGTTTGGTGAAAGCCATGTGCAAGACTTGAGCGGTCGAAAACACCGTTCACCCTGCTGTCGAAGGGCTATCGAACCTCCGCCTCCAAGTCGCTTTCACGTTCAGCCGTCGCCATGCCCGTTACCAACCGCCGCCGGCCCGCTACCGGCAGCCAGTCGACCCTGGCACTTGAATCACTCGAGCCCCGGCTGGCGATGTCGGCCACGGCCGATACCGCCCCCGAGTCCGTGACGATCAGCACCGGCAGCCTGCCGACGCTGCTGCCGCAGATCGAGGTCTCGCACTTTGGGCAAGACATCTCTTTTGCTGATGAGCAGGGCCAACCCGACAAGGCAAAGTTCACCGCCTGGGCCGAGGACTACATCTCGTTCATCACCAACAGCGGGGTGAGCGTCGCCTATATCAACGTCGGCGACTACTCGATCGATACGAAGAACTACTACGCCTATCTCGATCCCACCAACGGCACCGATGGCGTGCCCTGGATCGTTACCGAGTTCCTCGACAAGCTGCCGGCCGGGGTCGAGGCCGGGGCGATCTCTTACCTCGACGCCGCCGATGCCTGGCAGGTCTACGACGCACACAACTTCCCCGGCAACAACCTCACCACCGATGGCAATCCGGGCAGCCCACCCAAAAACAACCTCTACCAGTCGTTCGAGCTGATCAACCGGATCAACCACGAGCAGCTGCAAGCCGGCGGCACCAAGTTCATCACCCATTATCAGGCCGACGGCGAAGGGGCCGGGGCCTTTGAGACCGACACCTACTATGGCTTCGGCGGGCCGTCCCCCTCCAAGGCCGACCCCTACGACCCCGGTCACAACCGGCTGACGCCCGACTCCAGCTGGAGCTGGACACCGAATCAGAGCGGCCCTGGCGGCACCAACCACGGCTGGCCGGTGGCCGGCTATGGCTACACCAAGTGGCTCTGGAACCACTTCATGCCGGGGGTCGATGCCGCCGCTGCAACAGCCGCAAACGGGAGCAAGCCGCTCACCGGTGCCGGCGTTCCGGACGTGGTCTTCAGCGATGCCGAGGCGACCGACCCGCAGACCTGGGCAACAGGCGACGCCGCCCCCTACCGCTTCGGCATCATCAAGTACGCCCAGACCTCCTGGCTGCAATACAGCCCCGGCCCGATGAAGGCCTATACCGAGAACTACTGGTTCGGTGAAAACCACTACCTGCCCGGCCCCGGTTCAAGCATCGCCCCCGACGGCACGGTCGAGATCAACGGCATCGCCCGGCCGATGCTCGACGGGCCGACCACCGCCAACAGCTTTGAGACACCGCCCGAAGTCGTCTTCAACACGCCGACCAGCGGCACGCCCGCTGCTGGCTTTGCCGTGATGGGCACCGGGGCGATCGATCGGGCCGACGTCACGGCGGGCAGCCACGCCTTCTTTGGGGCCGGTATCGGCACCGGCTATTCCACCGGCGTCTGGGTCAGCGATGGGGGCAGCGGCTATGCCAAGGGCAGCCCCACTAATCTCAACGTCAGCTTTGCTTCACCGGCCAGCGGCCGGGCCGCCAAGGGATTTATTGATACGGTTGACAGCTCGGGAAAAATCCTCGGCATCACCGTCACCGATCCGGGCGAGGGCTACACCAGCGAGCCGGCAGTGCAGCTGCCGCATACCAGCGGCCAGCCGGCCACGGCAGTTGCCCGGCTGCTGCCGGAGCACGGCTATCCCCGGCCGGTCTTTCCGGCCCCACCAGCCGGTGGCCGGCAGGCAGCCGGCTATGTCACCGTCAACAGTCAGAGCTACAAGCCAGGCCAGATCAACGGCCTGGTCATCACCGACCCCGGTGAAGGCTATGACCAGAGCCTGCTCACGCCGAGCGACCCGGCCAACCCGCTGGCCGGCCCCGGGGGGCTCACCGTCAGCTTCAGCACCACGGTCGGCGGCGACGCCTTTTTTGCCGATGAGGCTCTCCGCAGCCAGTACCCTGCCACCCGTGGTGTCACCGCTGTCTCACCCGCTCCGCCGATCCACCTGCCGGTGAACTCAGGGCCCAAGCAGGTCGATCACATCATCCTGACGGTCCTTGGCGACGGCTACGATGCCAAAACCAGCCCACCCTCCTACACCCTGACCGGCGACCCTGCCGGCACGAAGCATCCTCTGACGGGCGGCCCCGATAACAACGGCATCAACCCCGACTACAGCACCGCCTATGCACCGGTTCTCAACCGGGCCGGGTCATTTCCGCTCGATGCCAAGACCGGGCTTTCGACAATCACTGTCAGCGACGCCGGGGCCGGCTACAGTGCCGGGGTGATCATCACCGACGGCGGCAGCGGCTATGACCCCGGCACGGTCTATCCGGTCACGTTCTCCGGCGGTGGCGACGGTGCTGCCGAGCAGGCCAGCGGCGTCCTCGAGGTCAACAGCAGCGGCGTGGCCACCGGCGTGCGGATCACCAATCCGGGCCGGGGCTATACCGTCGAGCCGACGATGCACCTTCCTGCCCCGACCGGCGGTACCACCGCCACGGGTACAGTCCACCTGCTGAACTACCCGCGGGTGACGGTCAGCGGCGGCAGCTTCGTCACCGGCGGGGGCACGGCGGCGGTCGCCTATGCCGTGACCGCCAAGCCCGACCCGAGCCAGCCGGCTGACCCCGACACCGGCTATATCGTCAGCGGCATCGGCCTGACCGAACCGGGGCTGGGCTATGTCACGCCGCCCGCCTTCACCGTCGCCAGCCATGCGCCGGGGGGCCGGCCGGCGCGGGTCGAAGCTCTGCCGCTGTTGGCCACGGTCAACTCCGCCCACTGGCTGCCGACGATCACCGAGGTGCTCGGGCCGTTGCCAGCAGACTGGACCGGTGAAATCCAAGGCGGGGCCAACGTCTACAACTGGCAGGTGCCAAACGGCTATGGACCGGGGCAGGTCACGGTCACCAGCCTCACCGCTGGCGGCAGCGGCTACTCAGCCCCGCCGACGGTGACCTTCTCGGCTCCCAGTCGCGCCGGCGGCAGGGCGGCCACCGGAACGGCGGTGCTCGGAAGCGGTGCCAAGGCAGGGCAGATCGTGGGCATTGAAGTCACCGATGCCGGCTATGGCTACGAGCAGCCGCCAGCGATCACGATAGCGGCCCCCGCTTCAGGGACACCCGCCACGGCCACGGCAACCATCGGTGAGATCAAGCAGTTCTCCCCGCGGGCCTTCGACACCGCCTACGCCTACTATGCCGACCATCCCGAGGCGCTGGCGGCGATGTTCAACAACCCGCTCTACCGCGATGTCAGCCTGCCGAAGCTGCGTGAGAAGTTCTATTGGCCGATCGACTGGAGCAGTTTCGGCACGGCAACGGCGACTGATGGCAGCAAGACGCCACAGCAGGCGATTGCCACCTTCTCGATTGAGTCGCTCAACCGATCCAACGTGAACCCGGCCGACCCCACCGTGCCGGTGGCGACGGTGCTCGACGCAAAGTATCAGCAACCAGAGTCGCTGCTCGAGCCGAACACCTACGGCGGCACTTTTGCCGGACTCTCGTCGCTGTCCTATGAAAACTTCGTCTCGTTTTTGAACGAGGCAGCAACGATCATCGCCGCGGAGGCGACCAAGGGGGGCGCGGCGATGCAGCCGGGTGACGTCACCTTCCAGATCTATGATGCCGCCTTCCTGCCGCTGGAATGGCTGACCGCCCAAAACGCCAACCGCTGGACGGCCACCAACGCCGCCCCGGTCTTTACCAGCCCCGCCCACGGTACGGTGGCTGAGGGCAGCCCTCTCGCCACCACGATCTATCAGGCCACCACCAGCGACGTCGGCAGCACGGCAGCTGAACGGAGCGTGTCGTATGCCATCAAGCCGGGTGTCGGCGACCACGACCAGGTGTCGATCGACTCCAGCTCTGGTGAGGTGCGGCTGAACCAGCCGGCCGACCATGCCAGCAAGCCTGAATACCGCTTCACCGTCGTGGCGACTGACGCCGGTGACATGCCGCTTGCCAGTGAGCAGCCGGTGACGGTCACGGTGAAAAGCAGCCGGATCAGCCGGCCGCAACTGCGGCGGGCGACGACAATCAAACTGGGCGGGGCGATGGGCCCCAGCCCGATTGTCCTCTCCCATAGCGATCTGGCAGCGGCAGCTCTGGCCGATCACAGCGGCCTCTCCTTCGTGGTCACCGCCGTGGCCAGCGGCCGGGTGGAAAAGTGGGACGGCGGTCAGTGGGTCGATGTCTCGACCCCGCCGAGTTCGGCCAACCCCCGAGAGCTTATGCAACACCTCCGCCGCCGACAGGTCAGCGAGGG
>CALAZQ010000519.1 GCA_937926325.1 uncultured Planctomycetaceae bacterium
GGCGGCTTCCCGCCGTTGAATGGTCAGCGGGCAGCTATGGAAAGCACGAGGCGGCATGCGGCGGTGGACGATCGGCATTGTGGGTGGAGGGCCGGGTGGGCTGTTGACGGCCTATCGGCTGGAGCAGCTGTCGGCCATTCCGCCCGAGATCACCATCTTTGAGGCGAGTGACCGGCTGGGCGGCAAGGTGCGAACCGAGAGCTTTCGCTGCCAGCCTGTCCGCTACGAGGCCGGTGCCGCTGAACTCTATGACTATTCGGCGATCGACGACGACCCGCTGAAAGATCTGGTGGCCGAACTCGGCCTGGCGACCGTGCCGATGGGCGGCGCGACGGCGATCAGTGACGGCTGCCTGATTGAAACCGTCGACGAGCTTGCCGAGCAGCTCGGCCCGGCTGGCCATGATGCCTATCTCGCCTTCGATCGGCAGGCCAAGGCGGCCGTCTCACCCCGGGAGTTTTACGAGGCGACCCAGGCAGAGGCCGCTGCGCAGGCGGCCGGCCAAGCCCGCTTCAGCGAGTCGCTCGACTCGCTGCCGTCAGCAGCCCGCCGCTATCTCGAGCAGCTGATGCACAGTGATCTGGCGACCGAGCCGGCGGCGACAAGCCAGCGGTACGGCCTCGACAACTACGTGATGAACGATCCGGCCTACATGCGGCTGTATTGCATTGCCGGCGGCAACGACCAGTTGATTGCCCGGCTGGCCAGCCGGCTGACCGCGACGGTGCGGCTGCAGCACCGCGTGACCGCGGTCGGAAGCAATCCGGCCGGCCACCTGCAGCTGGCCTGGCAGACGCCGACCACCAGCGGCGAGCAGCAGTTTGATGCGCTCGTCCTTGCGTTGCCGGTTGAGCCCTTGAGCAGGCTCAGCTTTCGTGAGACCGGGTTGGCCGCCAGCATGAACCGGCACCTCACCCATCACGATCACCCGGGCCACTACCTGCGAGTTTCCATGCTCTTCGACCAGCCGTTCTGGCGAACGTGGCTCCGCGACTCGTACTGCATGCTCGATGCCTTCGGTGGCTGCTGCCTCTACGACGAGACGGCCCGCGAACCCGAAGCAACCCACGGTGTGCTGGGCTGGCTGCTGGGGGGCGGGGCAGCGCAGCAGCTGGCGGAGCTGCCGGACGACCAATTGGTCGCCCTCGCCCTGGAGAGCCTGCCCGCCACCTGGCGGCCAGCCGACCTGCAGGTCCGCGAGGCCCGGGTGCATCGCTGGGTCGGGGCGGTCAGCGGCCAGCCGGGAGGGTTTGCGACGCTCGGCCTCGATCATCGCCATCAGCCCGATCCCGCGGGCCACCCCCGGCTGCTGCTGGTGGGCGACTACCTGTTCGACTCGACCCTCAACGGGGTGCTCGATTCGGCCGACTATGCGGCCGGCTGGCTGGCGACGATGATGGCCGACAAGGAGCAGCCTGCATGACCGGGGAACACACGCACAGGGGCGAGCTGCCGACATCGGCAACCGTCGCAGCCGAACTGCCGACCGGTCTGCCGGCCGGCAGCCGCATCGAGCCGGCCGCCCTGCCGGGTGGCGGCGATCTGCTGCTGGTGCCGGTCGCCCCGACCGCCGCAGCCGCCCTGTTGCCGCAGCTGCTGGCCTGGGCCGAACAATCTGACAACGTGGTTCCACCGGTGGTGGTGGAGCTTTATGGCACACTCGTGCTCTGGACACCGCGGCGGGCGGCGGTGGCGAGCCCGGCCGATCGCCTGCCACGGGCGACGGCCGCCGTGACTGAGTTCACCGTCACTGCGGCGGAACTGGGCGAGATTGAACGGGCGATTGCCGGTCTTTGGCGGAATTATGAGGCCGATCTGCCCTGCGGCTTTGCCGTCACCGCGGCTGACGCCAGCCGGGTCAGCGAGTTGGCCGAGCGGTATCGGCAGTCGATGTCACTGGCCGGCCGGCTGGCCCGGCTTTCACCCCGCATCCACCAGCCACCCCAGCACCCACCGACCTTGGCGGGCCAGCTTGGGGAACGGCTGCGGGACCGCTGCCGGCTGGCCGACCGCGAGGAGTTTGCCGACGACCAGCTGGAAACGATCGTCCGGCTCTACGAGGGCTGTGGCCAGCGGGCCAGCGACCGGCTGCTCGCCCAGCGGGAACATGTGCTGACCTGGGTGATCGTGCTGCTGCTGGCCGCCGAGACGGTGCTGCTGCTGGTCGATCTGCTGGCGACGGCGGGAGGCTGATGCCGTGCGGCTGCTCTCGATCGACATCCTCCGCACCGTGGCCATCTTCATGATGGTGCTGGTGCATTTTGTTGAGAACCTCGCCTCGGGCTATGGGCTGTCGGCAAGCACCGTGATCGGGCCCTATCACCGTTGGTGGCTGCCGACCGGCCTGGCCGCGCCGCTGTTCACCTTTCTGTCGGGGGTGAGCTATCGCACCTGGCTGACGGTGCAGCAGCAGCGGGGGCTGGCCGCTGAGGTGATTGCCAGGCAGACCATCCGCCGCGGGCTGTTTCTGATCGGCCTCGGCTTCGTCTTCAATGTTTTCGTCTGGCTGCCGGAGGACACCTTCAACTGGGACATCCTCACCTTCATCGGGTCGGCCCTGATCCTGCTCGAGGTCGTCCGTCGGATGCCGGCCGAGGTGCCGCCGGTGCTGATCCTGCTGGTTGTGGTGCTCAGCCCCGCCCTCCAGCTGCTGGCCGACTATCCCGCCTATTGGGCCAATGCCTATTTTGATTACGACGTGACGCTGTCCGACGTGCTGCTGGGCTATCTCGTCGTCGGCTACTTTCCACTCTTTCCTTGGCTGGTCTTCCCGGTGGCGGGGTATGTGCTGGCGCCGGCGGTGTTGGCTGCGCCGGTGGCTGATGCAGCGAAGCCGTCTGCCGACCGCTGGGTGCTGCTGCTGGTCGGCCTGCTGGCTGCCGGCTCATTGCTGCTGCAGGGGGTGGCAGGGGGCGTCGCCGGGCTGGGGCGTTGGACGATGTTCCCGGCGTCGACCAGCTATCTGCTGGGCATGCTGGCGGTGGCGCTCGCCAGCCTCGCCCTCCTGCACCGGCTGGTCGATCGTGCAGCCCCGCAGCGGCCGGCCAGCTGGCCGTCCCATTGCTGCCAGGTGATCAGCCGCCACTCACTGTCGCTCTATCTGCTGCACCATGTGGTGCACATCTGGCCGCTCTGGGTCTATGGCCTCGCCACGACCGGCGACCCGACGGCCCACTGGCGGACGCTGCTGCCGGTGCCGGTGGCCGTGGTGCTGGCAGGGGGGTTCTGCCTGGCCAGCGTGCCACTGTTGCTGCAGATTGACCGCCGCCGCTGGCCGACGGTCGAAGGCCTGATGCGGTGGCTGGCATAGGCTTGGTCGCTTCCTAGGCTCTGTCTGAAAAGGCTACCGTTGGCCTGAGAGCGAGTTGCTTTGGTCTCTGGCAAGGACGGCGAAGCAGCCAGATTTGCAGATCTGGCGAGCAGCCGGACGTAGCCAGAGGGCAAATGAGCCGCTCGAAGCCAGCTCCTGAGTTTTCAGACAGAGCCTAGTCGACCACGGCCATGGTGCCATTGGCCCGGCCGGCGAGGGCCCGGTGGACGGCGGGGTCGATGTCGTAGCTGAGCGTTTCGATGCGGCCGTCGCCGAAGGCCATGTTGAAGCCCCCGGTGTGGCCGCTGCCGTAGGCGTTGCTGTGAAACTCACCCGCGGTGTCGGGCCGTGGCGGCTCGGCTGCCCAGCGGATGTTGCTGCTGGAATAGCCCGAATAGAGCACGCCGGCATCTCCCGGATCATGACCGGTCTGATAGTGGTCGGCGGCAACATACTTTTCCCCCAGCAGATAGACATTGCCCAGCCCGTCTCGCACGTTGGCCGAGGCGATGCGACCCATCCGGGTGATGATGCCGTCCTGCAGATCGGGAATGCCCGCATCAGGCAGTGCCATTCGCTGGGTTTTGGTCGCCTTTCGCCAGGCATCACCATCGGCGACGGTGGCGGGGGTATAGACGCTGTTGTCGATCGGATTGGTGCAGGCGGGTTCATCGGGGCAGCCGCCGATAATGTCTCCAGCATGCCCGCCGTGTTGTGAGCCTTTCATGGATGACCAGGCGACCGGCACCGGGACGCAAGGGTTTTTGGCACTGCCGGTGGCGTGCCCGACCAGCACCTTGTGGTTGGGCAGTGAGGCGGCATCGATGGTTTTCCGGACCGCTTCCATCGGCAGGCAGACACCGTACGACCCGCCGTTGGCGGCATAGTCGGTGCGGGTGGCCAGTGGCAGCGTGACCTGGAGATCGACGGCGGTGCGGAAATAGGTGGGGCCGCTGGTGCC
>CALAZQ010000520.1 GCA_937926325.1 uncultured Planctomycetaceae bacterium
CGATATTCCCGACGGCAAGCGCCGTGACCGCCTGCCGCAGCGGGTGGTTCGGCGCGAATACTCCGTGATACCGATGTCGGTGCCGCCGGGGCGGTGGGATCAGCGCTGACAGAGAATCAAGCGACGAGGTTGTGTGTACGAGAGGGGCTTTTACGGAGCGATGCTATGATCACAAGAACAGAGTTTTTCGCGGCGACCGTCACCGTACTCGGCTTGGCGGTGATATCGCCGTGGACTGCGGCCTCCGAGCCGCGGTGGACGTTGGCCACGGACGATACGGTGCTGACCTTGGGTTTAGACCAGCAGGGCCGATTGGCCATCTTCGAACTGAAGCACGCACGGGACGGAGGTAACTGGACCGGCACGCCGAGCGTGTTTCCCTTGTTGGACCATGCCGAGGTAGGCGGCCAGAGTATCGCCTTGAAGTGGACGTTTCGGAACGCGGAAACCGACAACTCGAACGGCACCCGGCTGACTCTGCGTTTCACGACCGATGCGCCCGAGCTGGAGCTGAAGTCCCAGTGGTGGGCACGCCCCGGACGGGGTCCGATCCGGCACGCCGCGTTTCTTACGAACCACAGTGGCGGTGGTGCGACGAGTACGACATCAAACTGAAGCGGCTTTACGGCACTCCGCTGCATCAGCGCGGGGCGACGCTGCTTGACTTGGGCCTGCATCCCACGCCGCGCGGAAAGCTCTCGTGCCTCACGTCCGACGAACTCGGCTCGCCGCCGTTCACGATTGAAGGCTGGCTTCAACAGATTGAAAAGAAATGAGAGAGGGAACTCAACTGACACGCGTCTGGCAAGCGAAGAACTTTGAGTTCGAGCGAGGGACCACTCGCGAATGCCACCACCGCAAAACATGATATGTTTCCGGAAAGGCGGATACACGATGCACTGTACATGTACGAATGTGATCGCGTTAGGATTGTCCATCGTTCTCTTCTGGACGGGTGAGCCCATCGGAGCAGCCGAGGTCATCGTGCCTGATGAGATGAAGAACTCCACGATTCAAGTCAGCACCGGCCTGCCGCCGCAACCGTACAAGGACGAATGGCGGCGCAGTTGTCCCGATTTCCTCGTCTTTCACCCCGCGCCGGACGGCAATCCGCGCTGGGAGGACGATGATTTCTGCGTGTTGAGCGAACACTTCATCGTTGTCCCCATGGAAGGAAACAGGCTGCTGGCCACTTGGACTTCGCACGGGCCACGCCTTGCTTTCAGCCGCATCATGGTAGCGCGGAGCGAGAATGGAGGTCAGAGCTGGGGCACGCCGAGCGTGATCGCGGGTGGTCCCGGCTGCTCGGCACGGTGGTCTGTAATGGTTGTGAGCCCCCGCGGGCGCGTTTACCTATTCTTCTGCACCTATCCGCATGGTGCGGGCAAATACGCCGAGGCCAAGCTGACCTGTCGAACATCCGATGACAGCGGAAAGACCTGGTCGGAGGCGACAGCCTTGCCTCTGCGTTCGAGCACCGTTGACGCCCCGAATCGCCTGCCGCACTTCATCGCCTGGCGGCAGCCCGAATGGGATCTCGAAGGACGCCCGTTGCTGGGATTCACCCGCGTCGGGACGAACGCGAAACTGACCGGCCGGCATGCCAAGCGAAAGTGGTGTCAGAGCGAGTGCTTCCGCATCGACAATCTTGACCAGGCGCCCGACCCCGCCGACCTGGTCTTCAGCTACCTCCCGGCGGATGTCGACGACGCCCTCACCGTCCCGCAGCCGGATGAGCCCGAAATAAGCTGGGCGAACGAACCGAGCTTCGTGTCGCTGCCCGACGGCAGGGCTTTCGTGGCGATGCGCACCCGAACGGGGCGACTGTACTACAGTGTGGGCGCCGCCGACGGCACGTTCTCCCAGCCCGCCGTCATGCGCTATTGCGACGACGGCGCCGAAATACTGCAACCCGGCAGCCCCGCACTGCTGTTTCGCCTCGATCGAGAACGCTACCTGCTGGTCTTCAACAACAACGACGGCACCGCCTTTGGCGCCGCGGAAACGCACGACCCGCGCAATCGGCGTCCCTGCTATCTGGCCCTCGGGCGCTTCACTCCGCAGGCCCACCAACCGTTGCGTTTCAGCGACCCGCTTCTGTTCCTGGACAACGACGGTATTCCGCTCGATGTTGCGGGCAACGAACCGCGGTACGAAGCCGCCGCCTACGGTTCACTCACACCTGCGGAAGACGGGTACGTCCTCTGGTAC
>CALAZQ010000521.1 GCA_937926325.1 uncultured Planctomycetaceae bacterium
TCGACCATGCCGGCTTCAGCGTGAAGTTCCAGGGCCTCGACGCCAAGCTCACCGGCGTCGAGGGGGCAAACGTCCTGACTGACATTCTGGCCTAGCGGGAGTTGAAGAGGACTATCCCCAGAACCCCGTGTCGTCTCCGGAGAAAAGCTACGATCGCTTCGGAAAGAATGTGACACCGGGAAGGTCTTTAAAATCGTCGTCCTGCGTCCAGATCGTTGCTCCAAACTCCTCGGCGGCGGCCATGATCATGCTGTCTGCCATCGGAAGCCCGTGACGCAGGCTGATCGTGGCTGCCGCCAGTGCCCGCGGCGGTGTCAGTTCGACCACGTGTCCCTGCTGCATGGCGGCCACGCCTTGAAGCGCAGCCTCTTCACCCGCTTCGCGGAAAAGTACCTTGAACACCTCGTAGATGGTGACCGCAGGAACGATCAGTGATGCGGGGGCGAGCAGCGGCGGCTCAAAGGCAACGGCGTTCTTTCCCCCCGCAAAAAATTCAAGCCAGCCCGACGAGTCCACGATGGCGAGCGAGTCCTCGGCTGGCTGCTTCACACCCGGTCTCCCTCGCGGCTGAAGCTGGTATCAATACCGCTGACAAACCCCCGCAGGTCAGTAATTCTCCGTTCCGGAATCAGCTCCACGCGGCCCGCGTATTCAAGGACTTGGAGCCGCTGCCCCGGCCGCAGGTGCAGGCGTTCCCGCAGCGGGCGGGGAATGACAACCTGAAATTTCGGTGAGATCGTGACAGTCGTCATGACGGGCCAGCTCCATCGATGATGATCGATCGGTACTCATTCTACGCATTGGCAATCGTTTAAGTAATATCTTTAATCCAGCTGAATAAGAGCTATAGTTGAAAGAGGATCCGCCGATCGACCCCTTGGGGTCCGCGCCGGGCTGCGGCTGTTGCCTGGCGGCGAAGCGGGTGTTTTCCAACGGAGCAATCCAATGGTGCACAGCTTTGCAGACTGGCGGTGTCATGCCGTGGGCCGAAAACTCAGTATCGCTGCAGGATCAGTCTGCACCGTGCTGGTAGCGGTTGCCTCGCTGGCGGCCGAGGCGCCCTCGTTCACTCGCGACATCAAGAGTCTGCTGTCGAACCGCTGCATTCGCTGCCACGGTCCTGACCCCGAGGACAGGCACGGCGGCGGTGAGCACGGCCTGCGGCTCGATACGTTTGCGGGGGCCACCGAGGACCTCGGTGGCTATGCCGCAATTGCCCCTGGTGATGCCGAGGCCAGCGAACTGATCGCCCGCATCACCGCGACCGACCCCGACATCGTGATGCCGCCGCCCGAGGCAGGAGAGCCGCTGGCAGCCGGCGAGGTCGAACTCCTCCGGCGGTGGATCGAAGCGGGGGCCACCTACGAGCCGCACTGGGCTTACGTGCCGATCAGTCGGCCAGCGGTGCCGGCGGTCAGCCAGACCGATTGGCCGCAGAACCCGATCGACAACTTCATCCTCGCCCGGTTGGAAGCAGAGGGACTCGCGCCGAGCCCTGAGGCCGATCGGGCAACCCTCGCCCGCCGGCTGGCCCTCGACCTGACCGGCCTACCGATCTCGCCGGAAGCGGTCGATGCGTTTATTGCCGACAGCAGCCCTGATGCGGTCGAGCGGCTGGTCGATCGCCTGCTCAACCATCCCGGCTACGGCGAGCACCTGGCCCGGGGCTGGCTCGATCTGGCCCGCTACGCCGACAGCGCCGGCTATGCCGACGATCCGCCCCGCACCATCTGGGCCTATCGCGACTGGGTCGTGCGGGCCTTCGATGCCAACATGCCCTTTGACAAGTTCACCATCAAGCAGCTGGCCGGCGACCTGCTGCCCGAGGCAAGCATCAATGACAAGATTGCCACCGCCTTTCACCGCAACACGCTGACCAACAACGAGGGGGGCACGATCGACGAAGAGTTCCGCACCGTCGCCGTCGTCGATCGGGTCAGCACGACACTGAGCACCTGGATGGGAACCACGATTGCCTGTGCCCAGTGCCACGACCACAAGTACGACCCGCTCTCGCAGCGCGAGTTCTTTGGCCTCTATGCCATCTTCAACAACACCGCCGACGCCGACCGCCGCGATGAGTCGCCGCTGGTAACCGTGCCCTGGGAACCGGTCGATGCCAAGCGGCGGCCGCTGGAACAGGAGTTGGCCGAAATAGTGGCAGCGGTGCCCGAGATGAAAACGACCACGCCGCGGAAGCAGCCCCAGCCGCCGGGTGAGCCGCCCGAACTGCGGCCGCTACGAAAGCATGTCGACGGCCTGCGGCGGCGGATCGCGGCGGTCAAACCCGTGACCGTGCCGGTGATGGCGGAGCTTGCCGGTGACAAGCGCCGGGTGACCAAGCTGCAATACCGGGGCAACTGGCAGGATCTCGGCCCGGTTGTTCCAGAGATGACGCCAGCCGTGTTTCCCGAGCCCGAACTGGCCGACGGGCAGCCGCTTGATCGGCTCGCCCTGGCCCGCTGGCTGGTCAGCCCGGCCAACCCGCTGACTGCCCGCGTTGTCGTCAACCGGCTCTGGGAACGGCTGTTTGGCATCGGCATCGTCTCGACCAGCGAAGAGTTCGGCAGTCAGGGTGAGCTGCCGAGCCACCCCGAACTGCTCGACTGGCTGGCCAGTGAGCTGATTGCCAGCGGCTGGGATCTCAAGGCGCTGCAGCGACTGATCGTCACGAGTGCGACCTATCGACAGTCGTCAAAACCGACTGCGGAACGGCTGGCCCACGATCCCGAGAACCGGCTGCTGGCCTGCGGTCCGCGGGTTCGGCTCTCGGCCGAGGTAATTCGCGATCAGGCCCTGGTGGCCGCCGGACTGCTCTCGAATAAGAAGGGGGGCCCGAGTGTGCATCCCCCGCAGCCCGACCTCGGCCTGCGAGCCGCCTTCGGGGGCGGCATCGACTGGAAGACCAGCACTGGTGAGGACCGGTATCGGCGGGCCATCTATACAACCTGGCGGCGGAGCAACCCTTATCCGTCGATGGCCACGTTCGATGCCCCCAGCCGTGAGGTCTGCACGATCCGGCGGCCCCGCACCAACACGCCGCTGCAGGCTTTGGTCACCCTCAACGACCCGGCCTTCGTCGAGGCGGCCCAGGGCCTGGCCCGACGAATGGTCAGCGAGGCCGGCCCCACCGCCAGCGACCGTGCCGGCCGGGGCCTACGGCTGGTGCTCGCTCGGCAGCCACGGCCAGAGGAACTGACCCGACTGGTCCAGCTTTACGAAGACTCACTGGCCGAGTTCACGGCTGACGCCGCTGCCGCGAAGGCCATGGCAACCGACCCGCTGGGGCCGCTGCCCGCCGACCTCCTTGCTCGCTACGCCGGCGATGCCGTCCAAGCCACCGCCGACCTCGCCGCCTGGACAGTGGTTGGCAACGTGCTGCTCAACCTCGATGAAACCTTCATGTGCCCTTAGGAGAAGCAACCAACTTTTCAAAGAGCCTAAATAAATCCACCTTTCACCCTTCCTCGTCCTTTCACGAATTGAATGGGGGAGGGGCGTTGCCCATGCCAATCGAGCGGCGTCGGAAACTGAGCGCAGCCCGGATGGCGAAGCGAAGTTTCCGTCGAGTGAGTGGAGGGCAGGATGCTCGAAGCGAACGTCCGGCGAGATGGCATGGGCAACGGCCCGGCGCGCTTGAAACAGGTCGCAACTTCAATACACCAAGTCAGTCGCAAAGAACTCACGATGAACCCAATTCTTGAACACAAACTGCTCGCCACCCGTCGCCAGTTGCTGGGCAGCATGGCCGGTGGCATCGGGGCGATCGCCTTGGCCGATCTGCTCGCCGCCGACACCGCCCGGGCAGCCACACCGATGGCTTTACCGGCCGATCCGCTGCTGGCTCGGCCGCCGCAGTTCGCCCCGCGGGCCAAGCGGATGATCGTGATTCACCTGACCGGCTCGCCGCCGCACCTCGATCTCTATGACCATAAGCCAGAGCTGGTCAAACACGACGGCGAGGAATGCCCGGCCGAAACCATCGCCGGCAAAAAGTTCGCCTTCACCAAGGGGACGCCCAAGCTGCTCGGGACGCCGCGGAAGTGGCAGCGGTGCGGTGCCAGCGGCATGGAGCTCTCTGATGCCATTCCGCATCTGCACCGGGTGGCTGACAAGCTCTGCCTGGTGCGGAGCATGCACACCGACCAGTTCAACCATGCGCCGGCCGAACTGATGGTCTACACCGGCAGCCCGCGGGCCGGCCGGCCGAGCCTGGGCAGCTGGGTCACCTACGGCCTCGGCAGTGAGAATGCCAACCTGCCCGGCTTCGTGGTGCTGATCTCTTCCGGTGTGCAGCCCAACGGCGGTACCAGCAGTTTCGGAGCGGGCTTTCTGCCGAGTGTCTTCCAGGGCGTGCAGTGCCGCTCGAAGGGCGACCCGGTGCTCTATGTGTCGAACCCGCCCGGCATGGACCGGCAGCTGCGGCGCAAGAGCCTCGATGCGCTGAACGATCTCAATCGGCTACAGGCCCGCGAACTGGGCAACCCCGAGACGGTGACCCGCATTGCCCAGTACGAGCTGGCCTATCGGATGCAGGCGAGCGTGCCGGAGGTAATGGACATCTCGCAGGAGTCGAAGCAGACCCTGGAGGCCTACGGAGCCACTCCGGGCGGAGCGAGCCTGGCCAACAACTGCCTGCTGGCCCGCCGCCTCGTTGAGGACGGGGTACGGTTCGTGCAGCTGTTCGACTGGGGCTGGGACTTTCACGGGACCGGCCCGAATGAAGACATCCGTGATGGCTTGACCAAGAAGGCTGCTACCTTCGACAAGCCGGCAGCAGCCCTGATCGAAGATCTCGACCAGCGGGGCCTGCTCGATGACACCCTGGTGCTCTGTACCGGTGAATTCGGCCGCACACCGTTCCGCGAAGGCCGCACCTCTGGCGGCGGCATCCTGGGCCGTGACCACTATCCCGACTGCTATTCCGTCTGGATGGCCGGCGGTGGGGTCAAAGGGGGTCTCACCTACGGCGCCAGCGACGACCTCGGCTTCAAGGTGGCGGAGAACCCGGTGCACATCCACGATCTGCAGGCGACGCTGCTGCACCTGCTCGGCTTTGACCACACCAAGCTCACCTATCGCTTTCAGGGCCGCGATTTCCGGCTGACCGATGTGCACGGCGAGGTGGTGCACGACCTGCTTGCCTGACCGACTGCCGTAAGGAACTGACCGGCCGCGACATTCAACAAGATGTCCTTTAATACATAGGTTCCTGCATGGATTTTCAGCTCCCTCCCAACCGCAACCCAATCATGTCGCACGATCCTTCGCAGCTCGGCCGCTGGTGGCTGTTTGTCCTCGGGCTGATCCTCACGCTCGCGGCTGCCGGCCCAGCCACTGCTGAGTCGGTTCCCCAGGCCCCGGTCAGCTACGTCCGCGATGTCCTGCCGATTTTCCAAGCCAACTGCCAGGGCTGCCACCAGCCGGCCAAGGCTGAGGGTGACTATCTGATGACGACGGTCGAGTTGCTTGCCGCCGCTGGTGAGTCTGGTGCGGCGGGGGTCGTACCGGGCAAGCCGGCCGAGAGCTACCTGATCGATCAGATCACCCCCGATGCCGACGGCCACGCCGAGATGCCCAAAAACGGCAAGGCTCTGACCAAGGCCGAGGTTGACCTGATCACCCGCTGGATCGCCGCCGGTGCCCAGGACGACACGCCGGAGACCGCGGGCCAAAAGATCGACGCCGACCATCCGCCGGTCTACACCCGGCAGCCGGTGGTGACGAGCATCGACTTTTCCTCCGACGGCAAGTGGCTGGCCGTCACCGGCTTCCACGAGGTGCTGCTGTTTGATATCTCGGACGACGCGGCCGTGCCGCAGGCGGCCGCCAAGCGGCTGGTCGGGCTGTCCGAGCGGGTTGAGCGGGTGCGGTTTTCACCCGACGGCAGCCGGCTGCTGGTCACCGGTGGCAACCCAGCCCGCATGGGCGAGGTGCAGATCTGGAATATCGCTGACGGCAGCCTCGAACTGTCGGTGCCGGTCAGCTTCGACACCGTCTACGGCGGCTGCTGGTCGCCCGACGGCAAACTGGTCGCCTTCGGCTGCACCGACAACACTCTGCGGGCCATCGATGCGACCACCGGCGAGCAGGTGCTCTACCAGGGTGCCCATGAAGATTGGGTGCTCGACACCGTGTTCGCGCCGAAGGGCGACCATCTGATCTCGGTCGGCCGCGACATGACCGTCAAGCTGACCGAACTGGCAACCGAACGGTTCATCGACAACATCACCTCGATTACGCCGGGAGCCCTGCGGGGCGGCCTGTCGGCGGTCGATCGGCATCCGACGCTCGACCATATCGTCGCCGCCGGTGCCGACGGCACCCCGCGGGTCTATCGCATCCACCGGCATGCCAAGCGGGTGATCGGAGATGACGCCAACCATATTTTTCCGCTCTTTCCGCTGGCGGGCCGGGTGGCTGACCTGCGGTTCTCCCCCGACGGGCAAATGGTGGCGGCCGTCGGCGGACTGGACGGTCGCGGCGAACTGGTCGTGGCCAGCTACGGCCTGACCGAGGATGTGCCGCCAAAGATCCTCGACATCATGGCCAAGGTGCCGGGCGACCCCGGCACCCGCCGCGGTGGCAAACGCAGCGAGGCTGAGTGGAAAACGCTCGATGCCTTCCGCGAGCAGTCGACCCGCAAGCTCACCAGTGTCGAGCTGCCCGAGGCGGTCGCTTACGCCGTCGCCTTCCATCCGACCTCGGGTGAGGTTGCCGTCGCCGGTGGCGATGGCGTGGTTCGCTTTTTCCGGGCCGATTCGGGTGCGGCCACTCGGCAGTTTGCGGTAGCGGCGGTCGATCAGCAGCAGGGAAGCGACGGGGCACTGCCGCTGCCCTGGCCGCCCGAGCCGTCGGTCGAGCCTGATGCACCGCCAGCTGACCGGGTGGTGGCGGTCACCGTCGAGCCGGCCACCGTGGAACTGATCGGCCCCTTCGCCTCCACGCAGCTGGTGGTCACCGGCACGCTGGCTGGTGGCAGCACGGTCGATCTGACGCGGAGCGTCACCGTCGCCCCGCCCGCAAGCGGTCAATCGGCAGTCTCACTGGTGGAGGTCAGCGGTACCGGGCTGGTTCGGCCGCTGGCCGACGGCAGTGGCAGTCTCCAATTGCGGTACGCACAAGCGACCAAGGTGGAAGCCACAACCGCTGCTTCTGAGCAGGTGGTGAGTGTCAGCCTGCCCGTCTCGGTGGTCGGCAGCGGCAGCCTGCCGCCGGTTGACTTCATCCGTGACGTCAATCCGGTCCTCTCGAAACTCGGCTGCAACCAGGGCACCTGCCATGGGGCGGCCAAGGGCAAGAACGGCTTCAAGCTGTCGCTGCGGGGGTACGACCCACTGTTCGATGTGCGGGCCTTCACCGACGACCATGGCAGCCGCCGGGTGAATCTCGCCAGCCCCGACGACAGCCTGATGCTGCTGAAGGCCTCGGCCACGGTGCCGCACACCGGCGGCCTGCTCACCCGGCCGGCCGACGCCGACTATCAGCTGATCCGTCGCTGGATCGAGGAGGGAGCCGATCTCAACCAGCAGACGGCGAAGGTGACCGCCATCGAGGTCTCACCCGCAGCGGCGTTGATCGACCGGCCCGGTGGGCGGCAGCAGTTTCGCGTGGTAGCCAGCTTTGCCGATGGTAGCCGGCGGGATGTCACCCGGCATGCCTTTCTCGACAGCGGCAACACCGAGGTGGCGACGGTCAGCCGGGACGGCCTGGCCACCGCCCTCCGCCGCGGTGAAGCGCCGATTCTCGTCCGCTACGAGGGCAGCTATGCCGCCGTCACGCTTACGGTGATGGGGGATCGGGAAGGGTTTGTCTGGCAGCAGCCCGAGACCTGGGGGCCGATCGACGAACTGGTGGCGGCCAAGTGGCAGGCGATGAAGATCGCCCCGGCGCCGCTGGCCGATGACCTTGAGTTTCTCCGGAGAATCACCCTCGACCTGACCGGCCTGCCGCCAACCGCCGCCGCCGCCCGCCGGTTCGCCGCCGACCGCCGCGATACCCGGATCAAGCGGGCCGAACTCGTCGCCGACCTTATCGGCTCAGAAGGGTTCGTTGAGCACTGGACCAACAAGTGGGCTGATCTGCTGCAAGTGAACCCGAAGTTCCTCGGCAAGGAGGGGGCCGAAGGGCTGCGGGCTTGGATTCGGGGCGAGGTCGCCGGCAACACCCCCTATGACGACTTTGCCCGGGCGATCCTCACCGCCAGTGGCTCCAACCGCGAGAACCCGGCAGCCGCCTACTACAAGACCCTGCGGGATCCGCTGGAGACGATGGAGAACACCACCCATCTGTTTCTCGGCGTGCGGTTCAACTGCAACAAGTGTCACGACCATCCCTTCGAACGCTGGACCCAAGATCAGTACTATGAAACAGCTGCTTCGTTCGCCCGGGTGAGCTTTTCGCCCGACCCTAAAAGTGGTGACAAAAAAATCGGTGGCACCGCCGTCGAGGGGGCCAAGCCGCTCTACGAGATCGTCGGCGACGCCAAGACTGGCGAGGTCACCCACGAGCGGACCGGCAAGCCGGTGGAGCCGAAGTTTCCCTTTGAGTGCGACTATGCCGCCTCGGCGGATGCGACCCGGCGGCAGGAGTTCGCTGCCTGGCTAACCTCCCCCGACAATCGCTACTTTGCCCGGAGCTATGTCAACCGGCTCTGGGGCTATCTGTTCGGAGTCGGCATCATCGACCCGATCGATGACATCCGGGCCGGCAATCCGCCGACCAACCCGGCCCTGCTCGACTATCTGACTGAGCGGTTCATCGCCAGTGGCTTTGACACCCGGACAATCCTCACCGAGATCTGCACCTCCCGGGTCTACGGCCTGTCGATCAAGACCAACCGGTTCAATGAAGACGACACCATCAACTATTCCCACGCCCTGCCCCGGCGGCTGCCGGCAGAGACGCTCTATGACGCGATCCATGCCGTCGTCGGCTCGCCCTCCCGGTTTCCCGGCTATCCCGAGGGCACCCGGGCGGCTGAACTGCCGGAGGTTTCCAGCAAGCTTGGCCGCGGGTTTCTGCAGACCTTCGGCCGGCCGGCCCGGGAGAGTGCCTGCGAGTGCGAGCGGGCCGAGGGGATGGCCCTGGGCCCGGTGATGGCGCTGGTGAGTGGCCCGGTGGTCGGTGATGTGCTGGCCGACCCGAAGAGTGAACTGGCGCAACTGGTCGCCGCTCAGCCCGATGATGGCCAGCTGATTGAGGACGTCTTCTACGCCATCCTCGGCCGGCCGAGTCGGCCCGCGGAAGTTGCTGCCGTCCGGCAACTGATGCAAGAGATCACCGTTGACCATGAGGCGCTTCAGGCTGAACTGGCCGCTGCCGAGACTGACTGGAAGTCGGAGAAACAGCGGCTGGAGCAGCTGCGGCGTGACCGCATTGCCGAGGTTTCAAACCAGCTGGAACAGGCCCGGAGAGCGTATGAGCCCAAGCGGCGGGAGCTCCAACAGCAGCGGGCTGAAAAACTTGCTGCCGCAGTGGCGGCGATCGAGGCCTACCATGCCGACACGGCTGGCCGGCTGGCCAGCTTCAAAGCCCTCGCTGACAAGGCGGCGGTCTGGCAGGTCACCCGGCCCGACAGTCTGGCATCGAAGCTCGGAGCGACGCTCACGACGCTTGCTGACGGCTCGGTCCGGGCCAGTGGCAAGGCCGGCGTTGAAACAACGACCCTCACCGCCGCGATTGATCCGCAGCAGTTCAAACAGCTGACGGCGATTCGGCTGGAGGCGATTCCCGATGCCAGCCTGCCGCAGGGCGGGGCGGGCCGGGCTGACGACGGCAACTTTGTGCTGACCGAACTCGTGCTTGAGCTTGCACCACAGTCAAAGCCAGAGAACCGCCAGCGGATCGTGCTGCATCGGCCGCAGGCCGACTTTGCCCAGGCAGGCGGCAGGTACGACGCGAAGTATGCGATTGACAACGATTCAGCCAGCCCCAGCCGCGGCTGGGCGGTGGCGGCCAAGACCAATCGTCCGCACTGGGCGATCTTCGAGGTCAAAGACCCGGTCACGCTGGCCGAGCCGATGATTGCGACGATCCGGCTTGAGCAGCGGTTCAAGGGGGGGAAGCATGCCCTCGGCCGGTTTCGGGTGTCGTTGTCCGACACCAAGGGCCCACTGCCGCTCGGCGTGTCGGCCCGGGCAGCTGAGCTGCTGGCCCAACCGCACGAAGACCTGTCGGCGGCTGAGCGGCGGGAACTCGACGCCGCGATCGCCGAGGAAGATCCCCAGTGGCAGAAGCGATCGGCTGCGCTGGCGGCCGCGACGCAGCCAGTGCCGCCTGACCCGGGGCTTGTGGCTCTCGAAGCGGACTTGGTCGAGGCCAACAAGCCGGTACTCGATGACCCGGACCTGGTCCGGCTGCGTTCCGACGTCGAGCAAAGCGACCGGCAGCTGAAAAACCAGCGGCTCACCGCCATTCAGGACCTTGCCTGGGCCCTGATCAACTCACCGGCCTTTTTCTTTAACCACTAGCAAACTGACCACCCCGTTTCCAAGGAATCTGCCATGCTCGTTATCCCCGGCCGCCCCGGTAAAGATCTCTGCGACGCCAATCTCGGCACCAGCCGCCGGGCCCTGCTGCGGGCCGGCTCGATCGGGCTGTTCGGCATTTCGCTGCCCAATCTGCTGCGGCTGGAGGCGGCCGCCAAGGAAATGAAACCCGAGACGGACCGCCACACCGGTCCCGGCTGGGGCCGGGCCAAGAGCGTGGTGATGGTCTACCTGCAGGGCGGTCCCAGCCACATCGATCTCTGGGACCCGAAAGAGAACGTGCCTGACAACGTCCGCAGCAGCTTCAAGAGCATTTCGACCAAGCTGCCGGGGGTGCAGTTCACTGAGAACCTGCCGAGGCTCGCCGGGATCAACGACCGCTTCACCCTGATCCGGTCGATGAACTACACGCCCAACGGCCTGTTCAATCACACCGCGGCGATCTATCAGATGATGACGGGCTATACCACCGACAAGGTCAGCCCGTCGGGCCAGCTTGAGCCGCCGAACGCCAAGGATTTCCCCAACTTCGGTTCGAACATCATGCGGCTGAAGCCGTCAGAAGAGCCGATGCTGCCCTTTGTGATGCTGCCCCGGCCGCTGCAGGAGAGCAACGTGGTCGGCAAGGGGGGCACTGCCGGTTTCCTTGGCCGCGACTTTGACCCCTACACGCTCTATCCCGACGGCGACGACATGGACATGCGGAAGATGAGCCGCATCCGGGTGGAGGACCTCAAGCTGCGGACCGACGTCTTTGCCAAGCGGCTGGAGCGGCGGGCCCGGCTGCGGGAACTGATCGACGGCACCATGCCCGAAATCGACAAGGCGGTTGCCGACTACAAGCTCGACAGCTACTACGAGCAGGCCCTCGGGCTGGTGATCTCCGGCCGGGCCCGCGAGGCGTTTGCGCTGGAGCGGGAGCCGGCGAAGCTTCGCGACAGCTATGGCCGCAACACCTTCGGCCAGAGCCTGCTACTGGCCCGGCGGCTGGTCGAAGCAGGCACCCGGGTGGTCGAGGTGATCTGGCCGAAGGTGGCCAATTCAGATAACCACTCCTGGGACCACCATGTTGGCCTCGACAAACGCATGAAGGATCAGTCGGCACCGATGCTTGACCAGGGGCTTTCGGCCTTCCTGGCCGACATGGATGACCGCGGCCTGCTGGAAGACACCCTGGTGGTGGCGGTGGGTGAGTTTGGCCGGTCACCGCAGAAGGGGGTCAGCACTTCGGGCAACGGCAACTCAGCCGACGGCCGGGACCACTGGCCCTACTGCTTCACCGCCCTGATGGCCGGCGCCGGCACCCGCCGGGGCCATGTCTACGGCAAGAGCGACGCCACCGCCTCAGCCCCGCTGGAAGACCCGGTCCATCCGACCCAGCTGCTGGCGACGATCTATCACGCCTG
>CALAZQ010000522.1 GCA_937926325.1 uncultured Planctomycetaceae bacterium
GGTCGATGCTGCGCCGAACGCGCTGCCTGTCCGGTCGCTTCCGCTCCCGGCTTCCTGAGGAAATCATCTCAGTATGGAAGCCGCCAGGCGGGAGCCGGCGGACGGTGGTTCCGGTCGATGCTGCGCCGAACGCGCTGCCTGTCCGGTCGCTTCCGCTCCCGGCTTCCGTTGGAAAACAATACGCTGTTGTGTCAACAATCACGGGAGCACTCGCTGCTTTCTTCGTGTCCTTCGTGCCTTCGTGGTGATAACACCCCTCACGGTGCCGACGGCTCCACCCCATAAAACCGGCTTGCGGTGCCGCTCCGAATGGCGGCCTGTTCGGTCGCTGAGAGCTGAGCAATTGCCCGATCGAGAATGTCCCAGACCTCGGCATACTCAGCCGCCAGCAGACAGACCGGCCAATCGCTGCCGGCCATCAGCCGATCGGGACCGAAGGCTTCCAGGGCCACCTCGAAAGAGCGGCTGAAGTCGTCCGGCTGCCAGTCCGCCCAGTCAGCCTCTGTGACCAGCCCCGATAGTTTGCAGCAGACGTTGTCGTGGCGGGCGAGGGCCCGGAAGTCCTGCTGCCAGCCGTCAAGCTCACCTGTCTTCACCGGTGGCTTGGCCAGGTGATCAAGCACGAAGGGCTGCTCTGGCAATAGCCCGGCCAGTTCGACTGCGGCTGGCAACTGATGCGGAAACACGAGCAGATCATAGGTGAGGCCAAACTGGCGGAGCGTTCGCAGCCCCCTGAGAAAATCATCCCCCAGCAGGAACCTGAGATCGGGCTCATCCTGCACGACATGCCGCACACCGACGAACTTTGGATCGCCCGCGAGCGTCGCCAGATCATCAGCAACGGTGTCGCACCGCAGGTCAACCCAGCCGACAACGCCCTTGATGAATGGATGGGCGGCCGCCAGGTCCAGCAGCCAACGGCTTTCGGTCAGCGACTGGCGAGCCTGCACCGCAATCGAGCCAGCGACAGCAAGGGGCCCCGCGACGGCCTGAAGGTCGGCGGGCAGATAGTCCCGCGCCAGCCGCTCCATGCCGGGACCGATCCAGGGATACTCAGCGGCCGAGTAGCGCCAAAAGTGTTGGTGGGCGTCGATCGTCATGGCTGGTGTTCACGTTCCTGTGGGTGGCAAACGGCGCGAACTGGAACCGCACCCGGAATGCCCACCCCGTCCCAATCGAAGATCCTGCATGAGCAAGTCTTCTCTCCTGGCAAACCCCTACAGCTCTCTTCCTTCGTGCCCTTCGTGCCTTCGTGGTGAATCTTCTGTACTAGCAAGATGGCCCAGGCTAGTTGTTCTCCGGCAGTCCCTCCGCGTGGCCGATGTTCTTCACGGCTGCGAAAATCGCCTGGACCTCACCCAGCAGCTCCTCGTCGATCGGCTCGGCGATCCACTCAGCCCAGTTGCGGATGTTGTCGGGGTTTGCGCTGCCGGCGATCGTCGTGGCAATGGCTGGGTTGGCCACGGCGAACTGCAGGGCCAGCTTGGCGATTGAACTGCCCCGCTCACGGCAGTGATCCGCCGCCTGTCGGGCGGCTGCCTTGACGGCCTCAGGTTCCTTCAGCCAGGCCGGCAGCGGGGCGTCGGTCAGCAGGCGGGCACTGAAGGGCCCGGCGTTCATGACGCCGATGCCCTTGGCCTGCAGGTACGGAATCGTCTCGTCGGCGAACCGGGTGTTTTGCAGCGTGTACTGGTTGTAGTTCAGCACGCAGTCAACCTCGGTCTGGTCGCAGATGAACCGAAAAATCTTCTGGGGATAGCCACTGAAGCCGACAAACCGCACCTTGCCCGCCTGCTGGGCGGCCCGCAGGGCTGGCAGGGTCTCATCCACAATCTGCTGCATCGGCACAAACTCGATGTCGTGGCAGAGCACGATGTCGAGGTGATCGGTGCCGAGTCGGTGCAGTGACACATCGACGCTTTCCGCCACTCGTTTGGCAGAGAAATCAAAATGCCCGAGGTCGTAGCGGCCCAGCTTCGTGCACAGTAGGTAGTTAGCCCGCGGCACATCCCGCAAGGCAAGGCCGAGCAGGACCTCGCTCATGCCACGGCCGTAAAAGGGACTGGTGTCGATCAGCCGCAGGCCCGTCTCGAGGGCGACCCGCACGCTGGCGAGGGCCTCCTCGACCGTCACCCGGCGAAACTCCTGCCCCAGCGACGAAGCCCCAAACGCCAGAATCGGGACTTCCAGCCCGGTTTTCCCAAGAACACGTGTCTGCATTGCATCGGTCCTTACGGTGCGACGGTCCTACGCTTTAGCGATTTGCTACGAAAGGTATTGAGAACACGCCTGGAAGCCAGGAGCGGCAGCGACTGGACAGCGGCTACCTCTGACTTCATGTTCATCAGCTAAAGGTTCGGCAGCCGACCGCCAGGAGCAGATTGGCCCAGGGCTGCGTGTCAGCGGTCTGGATGGTCAGGATGTGGTCAGGCGAACTGACCGCCTCATAAAAATCCCACTTCACGATGGGGTCAAGCTGACAGCGACTGCCAGCCTTCGTCAGGAGTTCACGGTAGGTGGTCCAGACCGGGGGATCTCCCGGTGTCGCGGCGGCGTACGAGTCGCTGCGGTCAACTCCCATCGTTTTCACCTCATCGATCTGCACCGTCGCCAGCACCGCCTCAAACACCTGAGCAACGGTCGGCAGCCCCGGTGACAGCTGCAGCGACACCAGCTCCGCCCGCGGCCCCCGCTTGGTGGCGGCGGGATAATTGCCGTCGGCAATCAGCACCAGCGAATGATGGCCGGCCGTGGCCAGAATTCGCAGAATCTCAGGATGGAGCAGGGGGGTGTTGAGCATGAGTTGGCTTCGTGTGCAAAGAGAAGGGGAGATTCCTCATTCCATCGCCAGTGCTGTCAGCGACGCCATCGTCTGACGGGCGGCCTCGTCGGCTGAGGGCAGCGGAAAGACCTCGGCAGCGAGGTAGCCTTCATAGCCGCTGGATTGAAGGGCGGCAAAGGCCGCCCGGGCATCAGTGTGGCCCAGGCCCATCGCCCGGCGGTTGGAGTCGGCCCAGTGGACATGGCCGATGAGATTTCCCGGCCGGCTGCCGACTTCGCGGAGGGTCTCGGCCGGGTCGGCTTCTTCAATGTTCATGTGGAAGAGATCGCAGAGCAGTTTCACGCCAGCCTCAGCCAGGCCCCGCGATCGCAGAAACTCGGCGGCCGCCCGCTGGTCGTTGAGCAGATTGGTCTCGTAGCGGTTCAGCGGCTCATAGAGCAGCGGCTGGCCATGGCGGCCTGCCCGGGTGGCGAGCACCGCCAGACTGTCGGCGAGCCGGTCGAGGGCATCCGGCCGGTTGGCGGCGTTGACCGCCTGGCCCTGCATTGAGCCGATGATTGCCGGAGCCCCGAACTCGGCGGCCACGTCGATGATCTCACCCACAAACCGGACTGCCTGCTGCCGCAGGCCATCATCGGTGGCCACCAGCGACAGTCGTTGCCGCACCCAGCCGGCACCGGTGCCGACGGCGGCCAGGTGCAGCGATTCGCTCGCCAGCAGTTTCCTCAGGTCGTCAGCTGGAAACGAATGGGCGTCGGCCGGGAAGATCTCGACGGCATCGAAGCCGGCAGCGGCGGCCGCCCGGCAGCCGGCGGCCAGCCCGTCGTGAAACACAAAGGGACCACCGGAGGCCTCCGGGACAAGGCAGATGGTGATGGCTGAACGCATGGCGGTGGGTTATTCGGGGAAAGGCGTGAGCTGAATCAGCCAAGGAACAGGGGCTTCAGGTGCCGCTCGAACAGATTATCGGTGACCTGCTTCGCCACGATCTCCCGGTGTTCAGCCAACAGGTTCGTGTAGCGGGTTCCCTCGTTGGCGGCCACCTTGAAGGCGATGTGCAGCAACTGCCGGACGTTGGCGTTAAACCGTGGATCGGCCGGAATGTGCCGGATGGTTGCCGCCGTATCGGGCCCGGACAGCTGGCTGAACGCCTCGACAGACGGCAGGCTCGTCGGATCGATGTCGATGACGGTCGCATACGGACCGCAGAGTTGCTCGAGATGCTCGAGTGCATAGGCATAGACGTCACGGACCAGCTGCAGCCCATCGCCCCCGGCTTCCGCCAGCCCAATGAGCTCCTCCAGCCAGGTTGTACCAGCGGTCTTCAGATGCAGCCCGGCACCGGTCGCTGAGAGAATGCGGCGAATCACGGGATAGAGCGAGAACTTGTCGCTACCGGAGTGCACCGAAAGCTTGAGCGTGGCGGGCAGCCCGTACTGCGACGCTGCGAACGCACAGACGGCGACATCGTCTGAAAACTCCTGCTCGAATTTGGCGAGGTCGCCGACATAGTCCACGCCCTTGTTGAAGCGGCCGGTGAACTTCGGGGCAATCGTCTGCAGCGGTATGGCTTCCTCGGCCAGTAACGCCAGAATGACAAGCAGTTCGGGTGGCGTCTGCGGCTCGTCGGTCTCGTCCATGCTGACCTCGATGACAACCGCATCGCCTTTGGCGGCAACGATGTGCCGATAGATCGCCCCCGCCTCCTGGCAGGCCCGCAGGTACTTCGCCGCAATCTTCGCCGTCGCGTCCTCCGATAGCCGGATCACCTTGGTGATGCCGGGAATCGACAGCGGCTTGCCGAGTTCAGGATGGCGGTCAACAAACGCCTTCACCTGTTCAGCGGACGCGGACTGCCCGATGCTGTCGGCGACATCGATGGTGAAGAAGTCGCTGCTGGCCAGATAGCCGTCCACGGTCTCGAGCCGAATGTGGTCCGCGTCGACAAACCAGGGGTGCTGCCAGCCCGTAGCCGCCACCGCCGCTGCAGCAGCCTGCCGCACACTCTCCGGCTTGCTGCCAATAAAGCTGTGCTCCCGATGCGACTTGTTCCAGACCGGGGCGACCACCACCCCAGCGTCGGCAAGCTTCTCAAAGGCCCCCAACTGGGCTTCGGCCTCCTGGGCAAACCGGTCGCCGATACCAAAGGAGAACCGAGGAAGTGCAAGCATGAATGAATCTTTCCGATACCGCTGAGAGTGGCAAGTCCAACAGATTTTTGTCGAGCTTAGCGTAGCGTCGCGAGCTGTTCGCGGGGATGATGATTCTTGACCGCAGGATAGCTATTCTTGACCTCATGAGACCCGAACGAAAATTTGCGTCGCGACCAACCGAACCGCTGCCGTCCTTCGTTTCACGACAGGTCACCAGGTCGCAGCGGTATTTCCTTGATCTATCGCCCAGTCGTCGGCAGCAGCTGGCCGTGGCCTGCGGCGGGTATGAGGAGGTGCGGGGCGACTACGTGGTCACCCGCAAAGACTTTCCCTATTACTGCGTTGAATTTGTCACCGCAGGTCGAGGCCGGCTGTGGCTCGGCGATGCGGCGGGTGATGCGGTTGCTGAAAAGGCGCATCCGCTGACCACCGGCACGCTCTTCACCTACGGCCCGGGCCTTGCCCACCGGATCGAGACCGACCGCCGCAGCCGGCTGCGAAAGCATTACGTTGATTTTTCCGGCCGCGGGGCGGCGGCTCAGCTGCGGGCGGCAGGGCTCACCGCCGGCACCTGGTTGCGGGTGAGCCACGCCGAAGAAGTCGCGGAGATTTTCGATTTGATGCTCCGCTGCGGCCTGCCACAGTCAGCCCACAGTGACGGCCTTTGCAGTCAGTTGCTCGGCGTCCTGCTGGCCAAGGTGCGGCAGCGGCGGCTGCCCGAAGCGACGGACGACCCACGAGCCTTCGCCACCTACGAGCAGTTTCGTGAGTTGCTGAGCAGCCGGTGCATCGAATGGCAGACGGTTGAGGCTGCCTGTACTGCCTGCGGCATCTCACCCGCCTACGCCTGCCGGTTGTTCGCCCGCTTCGGTGAGCACAGCCCCTATCAATACCTGGTCCGGCAGCGGATGAGCTTGGCGGCCGAATGGCTCGGCAGTGAACAACTGCTGGTCAAAGATGTCGCTACGCGACTGGGCTTTCCCGACCAGTACCAATTCTCCCGCAGCTTCAAGCGGGTTTTTGGGATAGCTCCCGCCGCGTTCCGGCGGTCACAGTCCGCCGGCAGCTGACCTGCCGCGGTCGGAAAAGCCGCCGGCTCAGTCGGCCATCGCTTCACGGAGATAAGCCGCCGGCTCAAAGTCTTCGATCACCACGGTGGTTTCACCATCCCGCACCATCCGGGCCTGCCGGACCTGAATCTCCGGCGTCTTGGTTGGTGAAAACAGAATGTCATCGTGCGTCGCATTGAGCCTGTGCTTGAACAGTTTCGGCGTCAGGTGGCCACCGAGATGATCGCTGCGGCCAGTGGCGACATGTAGGGTGCCGAGCACCTTTTCATCCTGAATATCGCGGCCGGAAACCGGGAGGTCTTGCGTGCCGAAGCCGAGTTCCCCCAGTTCACCGGTGACCGGGTCGGCGGCGAGCTTTTCGTTGTACGCGGCGATCAATTCGGCGTCGCCCGAGACCAACGTTGCCTTGTGAATCCGGCCGTCGGCCACATCCATGACGGCCAGCGTGCCGTCCTCGAATCGCATCGGGAACTGTCCCTCAGCACCGGTTGGCACGAAATAGACTTCGCCGGCCGGCAGGTTGGCGATGTCGGGATCACGGCCGAGGCAGAGGCCGTGGCTCTTCTGGGCCTCCTGACCGCCGCAGAGCAGTTTGAGCTCCAGCTTCTGGTCACCAAGTTCGAAATCAATTTCAAATGCGTCCGCCTTGGTCAGTGCGAGCCGCAGTTTTTCAGCCTCGGCACTCACTTCGCGGTAATCAACCGCCAAACCGGTTGCCAGAATGATGTCGTTGAGCCCATGCAGGGTTGCACCCCGGAAGCCGTACTGCTTGGCAAACGCGGTCAGCGGTGCCGTAGCGGAGTAGGTCGAGATACAGAGGATCAGATCGTAATTCGGGTAAACATCCCGCTCGAGCGAGATCGTTTTGCCGTCGGCGTTGACCGCCTCGTCGGGAAGGTCGAGATTACTGCCGCCGGTCGTGTGGTAGGCGAACATTTCACCGCCGGTCAGCCCCAGCCGGTCAGCTACACCGTCCCGCAGTCCCTCGTAGAAGACCTCATACGCCTTCCGCTGAACGGTAAGTTCAGCCTCATTCAAGAAGGAAAAATCCTTCATCTGGCTGGTGTCGTCGAGATCGATCAGAATGGCGACACGGCAGCCTTCGATCGGTTCAAAAACCGTCGCCAGCAGGCGACTAAGATCAAAGGCGGGAAAATCAGCAATCGCCCGGCGGGCGATCGGGTCAGTTTTGATGGTTGCTGTACTCATGCCATTTTTATAGCAGGTGAGTTCCGGTCCGTCCGTGAAAATTTTGCTGGCGTTGAGCCGGCGGCGAAACGCTTAACAAAACCTCACATGCAGGAAGCAGAAACCGCCCTGGCCGAAAGCCCCCTCCAAAGCCTCCCAGTGGCAGCCGTGCTCGCTGAGGTGGTCGCTGCGTCGCGGCAGGGGCCGGTGGTACTGACCGCGCCGCCAGGCTCAGGCAAGACGATGCTTGTGCCTGCCGCGATTCACGATGACATCGCCGCCGACGGCCGTCTCATTTTGTTACAGCCGCGGCGGCTGCCGGCCCGATCGGTTGCCGGGCAGATTGCCCGCTTGCGGGGCGGGCGGCTTGGTGAGGAGGTCGGCTATCAGGTGCGGTTTGATTCCCGCGTCAGCCGGCAAACGACGCTCTTCGTTGAGACCACCGGCATTCTGCTGAGACGACTGCTTGACGACGTGACGCTCGACGGCGTCGCGGCAGTGGTACTCGATGAGTTCCATGAGCGTTCGGCCGAGATGGATCTCATCCTCGGCATGCTCATCAAGCTGCGGCAGACGGTGCGACCGGACCTGCGGGTGATCGTGATGAGTGCCACGCTCGATAGTGGCCCAGTCGCCACTCGGCTAGGGAATGCCCGAGTCGTGACCGCGGCGGGCCGCCCCTTTCCGGTTGAGGTCCGGTTTTTACGGCATGGCCGCCGGCCCACCTCTCCCCGCGAACTGCCCGAGGCGGTCAGCCGTGTGATGACGGAGGCACTCCGGTCAACCGCCGGTCACGTGCTTGTCTTCCTGCCGGGCGTCGGTGAGATTCACGCGACGGCCCGACTGCTTGACCCCGTGGCCCATCAGGGCGGCCATCTGATCGTGCCGCTGTTCGGCGACCTCCCACCGGAACGCCAGGACGATGCCCTCGCTGAGACCACCCAGCGGAAGCTCATCCTCGCAACGAACATTGCCGAAACCTCGCTGACCATTCCCGGGATCACTGCTGTGATTGACAGCGGGATGGCTCGGCAGCTGCAACTGACGCCGGGGACAGGCTTACCGCAACTGGTGACAGTGCCGATCTCGCAGGCGGCAGCCGAGCAGCGGGCGGGCCGGGCGGGCCGCACCGGGCCGGGCAGCTGCTGGCGGCTCTGGGACGAGGCCTCACACCGGCAGCGACCGGCGGCCGAGACCCCAGAGGTACTGCGGGGAGATCTTTGTCGGCCACTCTTGACCCTCGCGGCCCTTGGCGAAGCTGACAGCTTTCCCTGGCTTGACCCGCCACCGGCTGAGACGATCGGCCGGGACCGTTCGACGCTGATCGAACTGGGCTGCCTGTACGCTGACACGGCCCAGACTGCCGTGACGGCACTGGGGCGACAGGTGGCCAGCCTGCCGGCCCATCCCCGGCTGGCGGCCCTGCTGCTGGCAGCGGCTGAGCGGGGCGTGCTCCGCGAGGGAGCGCTTGCCGCAGCGTTGCTTTCCGAACGCGATCCCTTTCGGGCTGGTAACAATCGCGGCGGTGGCCCTCGCGATCACCAGCGGCGTCGAAGCCGCTGCGATCTGTTCGACCGGGTGCTGGCACTCCAGCATTTTCATGCGACCGGTAACGAGACCGGCGTCCCGGGATTGCCACCGCTGCATCCTGGGGCAGCCCGCGGCCTGCTGAGAACCGCAGAACAGCTCTATCGGTTGGCCGCCGAAGTTGCGGGCGACCGGGCGACTGATGTCGAGGCGGCCTTTCGTGAGAGCCTGCTGCTGGCCTATCCCGACCGGGTCTGCCGGCTGCGGGCTGGTTCGACCGACCGGGGCGCGATGGTCGGTGGCCGAGGAGTGCGACTCGACAAAGGCAGTCAGGTGCGTCAGGAGCCGTTGTTCCTCGCCCTTGATGTTGATGACGCCGCCAGCGAGGTGCGGGTGCGGCTGGCCTCGGCGATTGAACCCGACTGGCTGCGAGACCGTGACCTTGCCGCCGGCCGGCTCTCCAGCTGTGACGAGCTCTTCTTCAACCCGACGCGAAAGCAGGTAGAGGCCCGCCGCCGGCTCCGCTGGCTTGACCTCGTGCTGGAAGAGACACCCCTGGCCGTCGCCGACACTGCCGCCGCAACGGCCTTGCTGGCGGCTGAGGCAGCCAAGCAGCCAGCCGCGGTCCTGCCCGCCGCCGATACGGCCGCAGGCAGCCTGCTGGCCCGGGCTCGCTGGCTGGCAGAGCGGCAGGGCCGCGAACCAGCGGTGCTGCTTCCGGGGCTGCCGATGCCGCTGCCCCCGCTTGACGATGCCAGCCTGCTCGCCCGACTGCCGGAACTCTGCCAGGGCATGCTCTCCTTTGATGAGCTGCGGCGGGCTGACTGGCTGGGTCTGTTGACCGTCCTGCTGGGCTACGACACGGTCGTGGCAATCGACCGGCTGGCACCGGCCAGCCTCGAGCTGGCCACCGGAAGTCGTCACACCATCGACTATACCGCTGGTGAGCAGCCACGCGTGAGCATTCGGATCCAGGAACTTTTCGGCACCACTGAGACACCACGGATCGTTGGCGGTCGGCAGCCGTTGCTGTTGCAACTGCTCGGCCCCAACCACCGGCCCCAGCAGCTGACGAGCGATCTGGCCAGCTTCTGGGCCACCACCTACCCCGAGGTCAAGAAAGAGCTGAAGCGGCGGTACCCCAAGCATGCCTGGCCCGACGATCCGCTGGCCGCCACGCCGATTCGTTCAGGCCTGAAACGCCATTCGAACTCACCATGAGCCTGCCGCCCGCCCCGAGCACGCTACCACCACCAGCCGCCGACTGGCTGGCAGGGCTACGGGTGTTTGCGGCCCAGCAGCGGCAGCAGCCCCGGTCCTCACGGCGACCGCCGCCGGCAGGTGAACTGGCCGCCGAGGCCGAGTTGATTGCCGCCCATCTGCGAAGCTGGCTGCCAGAGCTTCCGCACCTGCTTGGGCAGCAGGGCCGCACCGGAAACAAACGGCCGGCGGTTGCCGTCACCACCTCTGCCGCTGGACTCCAGGCTGCCGCAACCCTCGCCGACGAACCGCAGTTGCGGCACCTCCTCAACGACTGCTACTTCGTGACGGAAACTGAGTATCGCTTCTGGTGCAAGGAGCGACCCGACGCCGAGCATCAGTTGCACATCAATCATTGGGCCTGGATCAAGACCAGAGTGCCGGCGGCCCGGGCCCGAGAGTTCGCCGCCTATCCGCTGCCAGCCGGCAGCCGCCACTGGCTGTTTCGCCACGGCCTGGCTGGGCTCGGCAACGCCGACCATCACTCCTGCCGGCTCTACGCCTGGGACGGCGCGGCGGCCCACCTACTGGCTGAGTCGTTTCGCGAAGGGGTCAGGGGCCTGCAGTAGCCATTCGCCTCCTGCCATTCCCAATGCCGAAATCGCCCTTACACTGACGGGTTCTTGTTTTGCCCAATTGACGTGAGGCCCCATGACCCGCATTCTCGTCACCACCACCTCGTTTCAGGACACGCCGGGGGAGCACCATCAGGTGCTGGCCGACACCGGCTGGGAAATCGTCACCGCCCGGGGGCCGCTCTCGGAGGCCGACACGCTCGACGCTGTCGGTGAGGTTGATGGCTATATCTGTGGCGATGATGCGATCACCCGGGCTGTGCTGAAAAAGGCCCGGCCGCGGCTGCAGGTGCTCAGCAAGTACGGCATCGGTGTCGATAAGATCGACGTTGCCGCCTGCACCGAACTCGGCCTGCCGCTGCTGTTTACGCCGGGCGTCAACCACACGACGGTGGCCGAGCACACCTTTCTGCTGTTGCTGGCCCTTGAGAAGCACCTGCTGCTGCATGCCTACTCAACCCGGGCTGGCGGCTGGAAGCGGCAGACCGGTCGGGAAATTCTTGGCAAGACGATCGGTATCGTCGGCATGGGGCGGATCGGCAAGGAGGTGGCCAAGCGGGCGGTCGCCTTCGGCATGACGCCGCTGGGCTATGACGTCTATTGGGACGAGGCCTTTGCGGCTGAGCACGGCGTGGAACGGGTCGAGAGCCTCGCGGAACTCTTTCCGCGGGTCGATTACCTCTCGCTGCATACGAACCTGACTCCCGAAACCCGCGACCTGATCCGGGCCGAGACAATCGGCCAGCTCAAGCCCGAGGCGATCATTCTCAACTGTGCCCGCGGCGAAATCGTCAACACCGCCGACGTCGCTGCGGCCCTTGCTGATGGCCGGCTGCGGGGCTACGGCACCGATGTGCTCGACGAAGAACCGCCGGCGGCAGACCACCCACTGACAAAACTGCCCAACTGCCTCGTCACCCCACACATCGGCTCACGCACGCTCGAGAGCGTGCAGCGGCAGGCAATGGCGGCGGTGACCAACCTGATCCGCGCGATGCACGGCGAACCGCCGCTGGCTCAGGTCAACCCTGAAGTTGCGGTCCGCAAGGTCGTCTGAGCCACCTGCAGCGGGCGTGAAGTTCCCAACCAACACCTCCCTCCGATCGAACACCATGTCTGAAACCTTCCACGTCGTCCCGGTCTCAGCTCACGAGCAGATTGTACGGGCCGCCTACACCGCCCGCGGCTTCACAGCCGCCGAGGCAGATCATGCGGCCCGGCTGGCCACTGCCGCCACCCGGCACGGCATCCGCACCCACAATGCCATCAAGGCGGTTCACCTCGATGACCTGTTCGGCTCGAAGGCCGGTGGCTGCACACCGGGGGCTGACATCAAAAAGCTGCCGAGCCGGTTCGAGGCGGCCGAGGTCTGGGACGCCCAAAAGAAACTTGGTCAATCAGTTGCCTGGGAGGCGATCGACCGGTGCATCGAACTGGCCGACCGGTTTGGCTGCGGCACGGTGTCGGTTGACAACGCCTTTCACTATCTCTGGGGCGGTGGCTATGTGATGGAGGCCGCCAAGCGGGGTTACATCGCCTACACCAACTGCACGGCGTCGCTGGCCGAGGTGGTGCCCTTCGGCGGGGTGTTTCCGACGCTGGGCACCAACCCGCATTCCTGGGGCTTTCCCACCACCGAAGCTGTCGGCTTTCCCGTGGTCATCGACTGGGCCACCTCGGTGATCGCGATGGGCCGGGTGCAGCAGTTCCAGCGAGAGGGCAAGCCGCTGCCGCCGGGAGCGGCCGTGGATAAGAACGGTCAGCCGACGACCGACCCGAACGCGGCCGCCTCGCTGGTACCCTTTGGCGGGCACAAGGGGTACGGCCTGGCGTTGATCAACGAATTGGTGGGGGCCCTCATCGGCGGCTCGCTGCCGACCATCCGCAGCCGGGCCGCGGTCGCCAACGAGAAGCAGAACTGCACCTTCTTCTTTCAGGTGATTCACCCTGAGGCCGTCTCCTCGGGCTGCTTTGCCGGCGGCCGTTCCCAGGCTGACAACGTCAAGGCGGTGCTGGCCGACATCCTGGGCCATGGCAACGACGCCTGCCTGTTACCGGGGCAACTCGAAGCCACCTTCGCCGCTCGGACTGATGCCGCCGGCGGCCTGCTGTTCTCAGCCGCTGAGGTGGCAGCCCTCAACGAAATTGCCGCCGAAGCGGCCGCGACGCCGCTCGATGTTGCCAGCCTGCCCACGGCGTAAGTCGATCGGTCGGCCCGGCGTTTTCAACCGCGTTCATTTTCCACGATCCGTTTCCCCCCTGAAAGGATGCAGCATGAGTCTGCCGATCAAGCCTGCCGGTTCCTGCCTGTTTGATGCCGTCTCACTCGGTGAGGTGATGCTGCGGCTCGACCCCGGTGAGGGGCGGATTCGCAGCACCCGGCAGTTCCAGGCCTGGGAAGGCGGGGGTGAGTACAACGTCACCCGCGGCCTGCGGAAGTGCTTTGGCCTCAAGACAGCGGTGGTCTCGGCCTTCGTCGATAACGAAATCGGCCACCTGATCGAAGACTGCATCATGCAGGGGGGTGTCTGCACCGACTATCTGGTCTGGCGGGCCGACGACGGCATGGGCCGAACGGTCCGCAACGGCCTCAACTTCACCGAGCGGGGCTATGGCATTCGTGGGGCCGTCGGCAACCCGGACCGGGGCAACACTGCCGCCAGCCAGCTCAAGCCGGGTGACATCGACTGGGACGCCATCTTTGGCCAGGCGGGGGCCCGTTGGTTTCACACCGGCGGCATCTTCGCTGCGCTTTCAGAGACGACGGCGGCCCTGACCATTGAGGCGGTCACTGCCGCCAAGCGGCACGGCACGATCGTCGCCTATGACCTCAACTACCGCCCCAGCCTCTGGAAGAGCATCGGCGGTCTGGAGAAGGCCCGTGAGGTCAACCGCGAGATCGCCAGGCATGTCGATGTGATGATCGGCAACGAAGAGGATTTTACCGCTTCACTCGGCTTTGAAGTGGAGGGGGTCGATGAGTCGATCAGTGAAATTGAGACGACGGCCTTCAAGCAGATGATCGAGAAGGCGGTGACGGAGTTCCCCAACTTCAAGGTGGCGGCCACCACGCTGCGGCGGGTCATCACGGCCACCAAAAACGACTGGTCGGCGATCCTCTGGCACGACGGCAGCTTCTACGACAGCCGCAAGTATCCAGAGTTGGAAATCCTCGACCGGGTCGGCGGCGGCGACAGCTTTGCCAGTGGACTGGCCTTCGGCTTTCTGGAGTTCAACGACCCGCAAAAAGCGGTCGAGTACGGCGCCGCCCACGGGGCCCTCGCCTCCACCACGCCGGGTGACACCTCGATGGCAACCCGCAAAGAGGTCGAAAAGGTGATGGCCGGCGGCGGCGC
>CALAZQ010000523.1 GCA_937926325.1 uncultured Planctomycetaceae bacterium
GTTGAACAGCGCCCCGGCCGTCTCGAGGGTCGGCTCGGCCACCAGCGAAATCAGATTGTCGATTCCGAGGTCTCGGTGGATCGCCTGGTTGAAACGGCGGACGCCCTCGGCGGCGATCAGCCGGCCGCTGGGGTGCGGATTGACCACCACGGTGTTGCCCGAGGCGATCATGTTGATGGCGTTGCAGGCGATGGTCGGCAGCGAGTGGGTGACTGGCGTGATGGCCCCAATCACGCCGAACGGGGCATGCTCGATCACGGCCAGCCCGTGGTCGCCACTGAAGACTTCGCTCGACATGAACTCAACTCCGGGCACCCGATCGCCGAGCACCTTGAGCTTTTCGATCTTGTGGTCGAGTCGGCCGATGCCGGTCTCTTCATATTCCAGCTGCCCGAGCTCTTCTGCGTCCTCGATGGCGATCCGGCGGATGTGGGCGATGGCCCGCTTGCGACCCTCCATGCCAAGCTGCTCGAGCTGTTCAAAGGCCTCGCTGGCGGCGGCCACTGCCTCATCGACCGTGGCAAAGATGCCGTGGCGACCGGCGCGGCTGGGGCCGGCAACGGGGCCGCCAGCGGCCCGCAACTGGGCGATCACCTGGCGGACGATGGAGTTGATGTCGGGGTTGGCTGGCTGGCTCATGCTGAATCTGTCTTAAGGGAAAGGGAGTGGATGGAAAGGCTGCTGCGGTTCAGCTTGTGGCGGCGTCAGCCGCTTCACGGGAAAAGACCTCGCGGCCCTCGACGCGGACGGCATCAACCAGGCCGATGATGACTGCATCGATCGGTAGCGACTTGGTTTCGGGCGTCATGCGGGCGCTTGAGCCCTGGGTGATCAGCACAAACTGGCCCTCACCGGCCCCGAGGCAGTCGACTGCCACAAACGTCCGGCCCGTCGGCACCAGTCGCTCGCGGTTTTCGGCGTCGATCCGGTAGGGCTCGACAATCAGCAGTTTGTGGCCGGTCATCGTGGCCGTCTTCTGGGTGGCGACAACCGAGCCGGTGACAAGGGCGACGAACATGAGTTGATCTCGTGAGGGAAAGTGTGTGCCGTCAGTTGGCCGCCAGCAGGTCACGGGTCTGGCGGGCAACAATGATTTCTTCGTTGGTGGGGATGACCCAGATGGCAACCTTTGAGCGGGCCGCCTCGATCCGTCGTTCGCCGCTGCCGGCCGCCGCGTTGGCAGCCGGATCGATCTCGATGCCCAGCTCGGTGAGGCCGGCCACGACCGCCGCCCGGGTCAGGGGCGAGTTTTCACCGATGCCCCCGGCGAACGCGATGGCATCGAGGCCACCGAGCTCGACGATGCCGCCCCCGAGCCAGTGCCGAATGGCGGCGACGTAGACATCGATGGCCACGCGGGCCGGCTCACTGCCGTTGGCCGCCGCCGCTTCCAGGTCTCGCATGTCGCCCGAGGTGCCCGACATGCCAGCCAGGCCGGCACGGGTCGAAAGCTCGACCAACAGTTCCTCGAACGGCCGTCCGGTTGCCTTGGCAACGTGCAGCACCGCATAGGGGTCAAGGTCGCCGGCCCGGTTGTTCTGGGGCAGGCCCGACTGCGGACTCATCCCCATCGAGGTGCCGACGCTCTGGCCGTCGCGGGTCCAGCAGACGCTGCTCGATCCGCCCAGGTGGCACTGCACCACCCGCAGCGGCCGCCGCTCCATCAGGGCCGTCATCCGTTCGGCGACGAACCGATGGCTCGCCCCGTGGAAGCCCCAGCGTTTCACGAGATACTTCTCCAGCCACTCCGTCGGCACGGCATAACGCCCGTTCCGATCGGGAATGGTGGCATGGAAGCCCGTCTCAAAGGCAGCCACCAGTGGCACGTCGGGCAGCTGCTCGGCCAGCTGCCGCATCGCCTTGACGTAAGGCGGATTGTGCGCCGGGGCGACCTCCGCCATTTCGTCCATGGCGGCAAGCACCTCGTCGTCCACCCGCACCACGCCACTGGCCCGACCCCCGTGCACCGCCTTGAAGCCGACGGCTGCGACGTCGGCAATCGATTCCAGTGGTCCGCCGTCGGCGGTCAACTGATCGATTGCCGCTTGCAGCGCGACGGCGTGGTCGGGCACCGGCAGGGTCGTTTCGATCACTGTCGGCTCGCCTGCGGCACTGACGGTGGCGTAGACCCGGCTCTCGGCCGCCCCGATCCGCTCGACGCCGCCCCGGGCCAGTTCACGTTCCTCCCCCTCGCCCCCCGCCGTGGCGGGAAGTTCAAAGAGACGGTACTTGAAGCTGGTGGAGCCGAGGTTGGCGATGAGCACTTTCACGGCGTGTTCTCCTGGTGCCTGGGGGTGCATCCGTGCGGCTGAGTCGACAGATGCCGCTCAGCTAAAAAACGCCGCAGTCAGGCTTTCAGCCGGCCGCGGGATGACGTGGCTGCCGACCAGTTCGCCGATCTGCTGCGCCGCGGTGGCACCAGCTTCGACGGCTGCCCGGACACTGCCGACATCGCCCTGGACGACGGTCGTGACGAACGCGCCGCCGATGTCGACCCGCTTGAGGATGGTGACGTTGGCCGCCTTGGCCATCGCGTCGGTCGCCTCAACGAGGCCGACCAGACCCTTGGTTTCAATCAAACCGATTGCCGTATTCATGGATGGTTCCTGAGAAAGAATGCTGTGGAAAAAAGGAGTGTGAGCCGCCGCACCACACGGCGGAAACAAAGATGGCTCAGCCGGCGGCCTGCGGAGCCTTGGTCTTCAGAATGCAGCCGAGGTCTTCGTGCGGCCGGGCAATCACCTGGACACTGACCACCTCGCCGATCCGGCCAGCGGCCGTTGCGCCAGCATCAGTAGCAGCTTTCACTGCTGCAACGTCACCGCTGACGAATGCCGTCACCAGCCCGCTGCCAACCTTGTCCCAGCCGAGGAAGGAGACGTTCGCCGCCTTCATCATCGCATCAACCGCCTCGACCAGGGTCACGAAACCCTTGGTTTCGATCATGCCGAGGGCTTCGATGTTCTTCGCCATCTTCTGCTCCGTGTCATTTCAAACGCACTGTCGCCGGAGTCGCCTCCGGTTTGACCGCGCCGGCACATGCCGGCCACAACGGTCGTCGATTGTCGGTTCATCCCTGAACGGGGTGTGAGGGTTATTGCCGGATCAACTCCACGCTGGTGGCATGGTCGAGGTCGGCGGCGTTGCCCTCGTCGGTGTCGATGTGGACCTCGAGTTTGCTGGCGGCGTCGGCCCGCACCAGCAGGTCGCGGAAGACCGTGCTGCAGGGGCCGGCAATCGCCAGGCTCATCCGGTCGCCATTTTTCACACCGAAGTGATCGGCATCGGCATGGCTCATGTGGACATGCCGCTCGGCGCGGATCACACCCTCCTGCAGTTCGATCGCCCCGGCCGGGCCGACCAGCACGCAGCCGGGGGTGCCGGCAATCTTGCCGCTGGCTCGCACGGGCAGGTCGATGCCGAGCGAAATGCCGTCGGTGAAGGCGAGTTCAACCTGCGAGGCGGGCCGGGTCGGCCCGAGCACGCGAACCGTCGGCAGCATCCGCCGCTTTGGCCCGATGATCATCACGGTCTCTTCGGCGGCGTAGAAGCCGTCCTGGTAGAGATCCTTCTGCGGCGTGAGGGTGCGGCCGGGGCCAAACAGTTTTTCGACGTGCTCGTCAGTGAGGTGGCAGTGCCGAGCCGAGATGCTCACCACCAGTTTTGGAGCGAGGCTCTGTCGTTCGCGGCCGGCCTGACTGGGAATGCCGGCCTGATTGGCGAGAACGATCTCGCGGACGATCCGTTCGACGTCGCGGCGGCTGAGTGTGCTGGAAACCATTGGAGATGAATCGGGTTTGGGGTGGAAGGTTTTGCTAGGTGCCGGGAGTCTGCGGGGCGGCAACGTCGTCTGATTCTGCTGGCAGATCGGCGATGATCAGCCGTGGGCCTGCTGCCGAGATGGTTTCTCGCCACTCAGGCGATAAGCCGCTGTCGGAGACGAAGACATCGACCGCCTCCAGCCCGGAGACGAGCGTGAGGCTCTTCCTGCCGAACTTGGAGCTGTCGGCGACGACGATCACCTTGCCTCCGGCTTTCAGCATGGCCTGTTCGGTTTCGGCCAGCAGCAGTTGGGCATTGAATAGCCCTTGTTCGGAGATGCCGGCCGCCGAGAGCACCGTGGTGGTGACGTGCAGCCGACTGAGTAATTCGTTGGTGTAGGGCCCGAGGCAGACCCCGGTGCGGGGCGAGACGAAGCCGCCGAGCAGGATCAGGTCGGTGCGGGACTCGGAGGCGAACAGATTGGCAACTGGCAGGCTGTTGGTCACGACCTGCAGCGTGCGGCCAGTCAGCAGCCGGGCCACTTCGTAGGTGGTGGTGCCACCGTCGAGCAGGACGGTCTGCTCGTCGTCGATGATTTCGGCGGCGGCGGCGGCGATCGCCCGCTTGGCTTCCCAGTTGGCCGGTTGTTTCTCGTCAAATTCGGCGATTCGGGGCAGTCCGCCGGCATAGAGGACCCCGCCGTGGGTGCGACGGGCGGTGCCCTGTTCTTCCAGGGCGTCCAGGTCCCGGCGGACGGTCGATTCCGAAACGCCGAGTTCCCGCACCAATTCGTCCAGCGCAGCAAATCCGCGAAGGCGGATGATGTCGATCAGGCGACTGCGGCGTTCTCTTCCGGACACGGTGACTCTCCTGGGTGTGTCGAGTATGAGTCAGTGGCGGCAGAATGCAAGCACGAAATTTGCAAAAGAGCGACGGGATTCTTTCTTTTTTGTGGCCTTTACGGGTTCTAGCGACTGTCTTATTGCGTGTTTTCTGCTTGTTTGAACCCTTGGGTGACGGTCAGGAGATCTGCGGGGTGCCTGCGGCGACCGCTTCATTGCAAGCGTGAAAGAAAACGATCACTGCTGTGAGTCTGGCAACCATCCGAGCCTGATCAGAGCGGTTTGGCGGTCAGTTGGCCGTTGGTATCGTGCAATGATGCGGTATTCGATCATCCCCCTCCGCAAGAGTGACGGGCAGCAACTGCTTGCCGACACCATTCTGGATGCGGTCTGGCAGCAGATTGTGGCAGAGGGGAAGGTAGCCTCGCTCTTCTACTCCG
>CALAZQ010000524.1 GCA_937926325.1 uncultured Planctomycetaceae bacterium
CTGCGGGCGTTGATCATCCTGTTGCCGATTTCAGGATCATCAGCCCAGAACTGAATCAGGCTCCACTGCAGAGCCACAAGTTCGCGTTCATGCGTGCCTGGCTTTTCACGAACGGCCAAGACAAGTTGGCTCGGGGCGATGTTGAATCGCTCGGGCATCGACGGCGGAACCTGCACGCCAAACTTCTCGGCGATCTGTTCAGCCCGGGATTTCAGGGTGTATCGGCCGCACATTGCCAAGGGCTCGGTTTCTCAGTCCATCCGGGGCCGGCCAAGCAGCATTCATGTCTGGTCGGGCTCATAAAAATATGCTTCCCAGTAGGCGGCGAGCTTTGCCTCCAGCATTTCAAGCCGAGCCTCTGTTTTCCGGGTTTCGGCTTGGCCTGCAGCATCAGCGACGCAGTCCAACAGATCTTCCATTTCATCACCGGTGAGCATGAGCCGGACATCGCCTCGGGCGTGAATCCGTGCACCCTCGATCAGGTCAACGTCTTCGCCCAAGTTGTGCTGCAAGAGTTTGAACTCAGCCTCCGTGATCGACACTTCCTCCAGCTTTGGTCTTTCGTGTGACATCGTGGCTACTGCTATCGGCTGGGAAATCTCGCGGACTGGTTGCGAATGAATCTTATGGGGATGGCCAAGCTAACGGCTTTCTTCGGGCTGCTTCCGGTGGCCTCCGGCAGCAGCGACACACGTGAATCCTTGGGCTGATATTCTGCTGTTTTTGCCCGGCGTTCACACCGACTGGCCGAAGGTGAAATACACCGTGGCCGACGCGGCGATCACGCCCGTCGCCGACGAACCGGGCACGTTCACCGCCATGCTGCCGCGGCCGGACGGCATGGTGACCGGCTGGGTGAACCTGATCGACGATCCTGGCCTCGCCGTGTCGTCGCGGCTGCTCCCGCCAGCTGCCGAGTGAGTTTCGCCAATCGCTGAACGGCGTGAATTTTTCCAAGCAGGAAAGCCTAAGACCTGCCCCCAACGCCATCGCAAGTCCGTTCAGGCCTCACCCGCTTCGACTCGCTGGCTGATCCACGCCGTTCCCAGCAGCACCGCCAGCGTCAGCACGGCAACGGCGGTGAGCCAGCCGCGGTGGGGCACGTAGAACGGATTACCCTCAAACCAGCCCAGCAGGGCCGCCATCGTGGTGGCTGGAAGCACGATGAACACGACCGCGGCCACCGTGTTGAGCAGCACCAGCGCGGCATCCGCCGCTGGCCGGATGGTCGATTCCGACCACTTGAGCAGCCGGCCGAGATGCTCCCAACTGGCGGCCAGCCAGGCAGTCAGGGAAAGGCCGGCGGCAATCAGCACCACCCGGGGAAAGACTCTCACCCAGCGAATGCCGCCGATGGTCGTCACCGGCTCCATCCGATGATGGGCTGGATTGGCCCGCGCATAGACGACGACGGCGGAGGCTGAGTTGGTGTCAAAGTCCCACAGCACCGCCTGCTCACTGAGAAACTCGGTTCCCCGGTATTCCCGGCCGGCGACGCGAAAGCTGTATTCATAGGGAACTCGGGCCGGAATCGGCCCCGGCTGCTTGAACAGCGGCAGCAGCAGGGCCACCGTTTCGCCCTCGGCCAGCACCCGGTCGGTCACATAAGGGGGCAGCATCACCGGCAGCCAGAGCGAAACCAGCACCGTGACCCAGGTGCAGAAGCCGGCGATCGTTCGGCGCCGCCGCTCACCCCCCTTGACGGCCACTGGCTCTGCCCTGCTGTTCACCATTCAACGGACCATTCGGTATCGAGATATCGAGGTGCTGGTATTCGCCTCCACGGCATTCTGAGATGATACGCACGGCCTCCAATTGCCCATACAAGGAGCGGGGACCACAATCATGAAGTCCGGGCAGCCTCGTCGTGAACCCTCCGTCGAGATGGCACCCCTTGAGCTGCACAGCTGCCGTCAGCAATAGTCCCTTCACTAGCTGAATGACCATTCATGCACCGCTTCCTCTTCCCGTTCTGCCTGGCAAGCTGCCTGCTTGCTGCCACCGTCGCCCGGGCTGCCGATGACCCGATCCGTCAGCTTCAGATCGACGCTGAAATCTCGGGCCGGGCCGACTGGGGCCACTGGGGTGATCAGCCCGGCAAGTATGTGACCTGGTCCAACCACTCCAACCGGCTGATCCCCGTCTATTCCTTCGGCATCGGCCTGGAAAGCCTGCGGGGGGCCAACAGCCCCTACCGCGATGCCGCCGCTCTCGAAGCCCTCTACGGGCAGCTGCCGACCGACACCCTGAACCCTGAGGCCGACTACTTCGATCAGACCGACATCTATCGCCTGCAACTGCAAGCAGCTGAAGCCGGTGCCAAGCGGATCGTGCTGGTGGTCTTTGACGGCCTCGACTGGCACACCACCCGCACGGCGGCAATTGCCGCCACCGGCCGGGTGCCCTACGACGAGGGCCGGGGCGATGTCTTCGCCTTCCAGCAGTACCGGGGAGCTCCCACCGACTTCGGCTGGTGTGTCACCAGCCCGGCCAACAAGGGCACCGAATTCGATGTCGATGCCCAGGTCGTGACCACGCCGGGTGGCAAGACCCCGGGGGGCTATGACGTCCGCCGTGGCGGCAGCACCCCCTGGGACAGGCTTGCCGACAGCCGCTACCTGATTGGCAAGGACCGCGACTGCCCGCATGCGGTCGTCGACTCAGCCGCCTCGGCCACGGCCCTGTGCAGCGGCAAAAAAACCTTTAACAAGGCGATCAACGTCGATCCGACCGGTCAGCCGCTCACACCACTGGGCATCACCCTGCAGCAGCGGGGCTATGCCGTCGGCGTCGTCACCAGTGTGCCAATCTCCCATGCCACCCCGGCCTGTGCCTATGCCGCAAACGTCAGCCGCGATGACTATCAGGATCTTTCCCGCGATCTGTTGGGCCAGCCGTCGGTCTCGCGACGCACCGATCCTGCTCCGGGGCTTGATGTGCTGATCGGCACCGGCCACGGCGTCGAGGCCGAGCGGGATGACCAGCAGGGCCGCAACTTTGAGCCGGGCAACAAATACCTGGCCGACTCAACGCTGCGGGCGATCGATGCCGCCAGCGGCGGCCGCTATCAGGTTGTCACGCGGACCCCGGGCCGGCGCGGCATTGACGTGCTGGCCGAAGCGGCAGCCGCCGCCATCGAGCACAGCCGGCCCTTGTTCGGCTTCTTCGGCACGGCCGACGGTCACCTGCCCTTCCAGACCGCCTGCGGTGACTCAAACCCCGTCGGGGGCCGGATCGAGGCGGGCGTGGCTGATGAGCTCCGCAAAAAATATGCCCCGCTCACGCCCTATACCGAGGCTGACCTCACGGAAAACCCAACCCTGGCCGAGATGACCACCACGGCCCTCGATCTGCTCAGCAGTGGCGACCGCCCCTTCTGGCTGCTGAT
>CALAZQ010000525.1 GCA_937926325.1 uncultured Planctomycetaceae bacterium
GTAGCCGCCGGGATAGTCGAATCGCCAGATGGTCTCACCAGTGGCAGGGTCATACGCAAAGACGGCATCACTGCCGGGGCAGATTACCTGATCGCGGTCAGCCCCAGAGATCGCTGCTGGAAGAACCAGTGGCGTGGTGAAGGAAAACCCCTTCGGGGGGCTGGTGTCGCGTGCGGTCTTCCAGCGGACTTCGCCGTTGGCAGAGTCGAGGCCAACCACATACTGCTCATCACTACCGTCGCAAGCGATGACGAGTGTGTCGCCGACCAGCACCGGTGAACCTCCGTTGCCATGCACAGGCTTGTAGCTGAGCGTTTGCTTCCAGACTGGTTTGCCATTGAGGGTAGTGCAGGCTGTGCCCTGAGGGCCAAAGTGAACATAGACCCGCCCGTTCCGCACCAGTGGCGTCGGGCTGGCATGGCTGTTCTTCTTGTGCATCTGGACAGGGCCCTGCTGTTCAAAGAGCGTTGTGGCAAATTGAATGTGGCCATCGGTGAGGTCCACACAGACAAGCTGGAGGTTATGCGGTTCGTCGTCACCTTCCTGTGGAACTGCTGTTGTCAGGAAGACTTTACTGCCAACGATTACAGGGGATGACCAGCCCAGGCCGGGAATTGGCGTCTTCCAACACACGTTTTCGGTCTCTGACCACTGGCTTGGTAGTGGACCGTCTGGTGCATGGCCGTCACCAGCTGGACCGCGGAACTGCGGCCACTCAGCCCAGCTGGTTGCGGATGAACAAAGCGTGACAAGCAGGGTGCAGAAGGCGATTACAGGGGCCGGTATCGTGCGTTGCATGGTCATTTCTTGAATCAGACAGGGAGGGGCAGAGGGGTCCAGTTCGACGAATCAGCGTGGGATAGCCTACCCCTCTGGCGGCCAGCTGCGATATCTTCTTCGAAGGCTTGCAAACGCCAGTGCTGCGAGCCACCATGCTGGCATCAACTGGTGCCAGTAAACAGGAGCGAAAACATGCAACGCAGCAAGCGGTCAGTGGTTGGTGGACGGATTGCGGGAATCGTGGTGGCAAGCATCGTAGCCGGCTGGAGTGGCGGGACGGCGGTTGCTGTCGCGGCGGAGGCCAGTTGGACCCACTGGTTCGCCGATGGCAGCCTCGAGGGCTTCAAGATTGTGAGTGGCACCGCGAGCTACGAAGTTAAAGATGGAGTACTTATTGGCACGACTGCTGACGGCAGTCCCAACACCTTTCTGGCGACCGCCGAACCGGTGGGTGACTTTGAACTGACCTTCGAGGTACTTGTCGACGATGCCCTCAACTCAGGCGTGCAGGTCCGCAGCCATCTTTCCAAGGAGGGCGATCCGGCGCCGGAGGGGGCGAAGGGAAACAAGCCGCTCCCAGCCGGTCGGCTCTACGGCCCCCAGTGCGAGATTGCCATCAACGGCACCGCCGGTGACTTCTGGGATGAGGCCCGCCGGTCAAACTGGTGGAGTACGCTGACCGAGACCGGTGCGATTCGCACCGACGCGGCCAAGGCAGCCTTCAAGAAGGGGGAATGGAACGCCTACCGGATCGTGGTGCAGGGCGATCACTATCGCAGCTGGGTGAACGAAGTGCCGACGGCCGACTTTCACCAGCCACACGATCCCGAGGGGCACATCGGGTTTCAGGTACACGGCATCAAGCAGGGCACCGGTCCCTACACCGTCCGCTGGCGGAAAGTGATGTTCCGCGAACTCGACTGACGGGTTGTTGGCTGCGGCACCCTGCGGCCAGCCCGTCACTCTGGCAGCGGAACCTGGGTGGGATGCCGCAGGTAGGCAATGAGGTCGCGAATCTGCTGCTCAGCAAGCTGGTCGAGCAGACCGTCGGGCATCGGCGAACGGTCGGTTGGGCTGATCTCGTCAACCTCAGCGACCGGGATCGTCAGTCGCTCTTGCAAGGTCCGGAGGATCAGCGTTTTGTCGTTCTGCTCGAGGACGACACCATTCAAAACCCGGCCGTCGGTCAGCAGCACAATCGACAGCCGCCAGTTCCGGTTCACCACGGCGCTGGGGTCGACAATGTTTTGCAGCAGATATCCCAGGTCATGCCGGCCGGAGCCGGTCAGGTCGGGGCCGAGGTTTCCCCCCTCGCCGTACAGCTGGTGACAGCTGCCACAGGTTTTCTGAAACAGCAGCCGCCCGGCAGCCAGATCGGCTGGTGGCTGATCGGCCCCGGCCAGCATTTTGGTGAGAGCGGCAATCTGCTGCCGCTTTTCGGCAGGACTCTCTCGCAGCTGCCCCCAGGCGGCGGTCAGCCGCCGCGACAGCTCGGCATCACCAAGGGCATGAATTTGGCGGACGATGGCTGCCGGCAGGTCGGCCGGTTTGATTGTGGCCGTTTCAATGGCGGTCAGCAGGGCGGCTGCAAACGACGGCCGTGAGGCAATCGCGGCCAGGATCGCCTCGCGACTTTCACCGCGGGCTCGGCGGCTGGCATCAACCAGCAGCCGGGCCGTGGCGGGATCGTCAGCCAACGCCAGGCCACGGGCGGCGGTGGCCTGCAGCTGCCGGTCAGCCAGCAGCGTCTGGCAGATTTCCGCCAGGTCAGGCGGGCGGGCCTCAATCAACGTGGTAAGGGCCGTCCGCCGCATGGCGGCTGGTGCCTTGCGGTCGAGGGCAGTCGCGCGGATTGCCGCGAGGGCCCGGCCGTCACCGAAGAGTACCGACAGTTCGTCGGCTGTCTGTTGCAGCTGTGGCGTACGGGCCTCAGCCGGCAGCGTCTTGATCGCGGCGAGTACCTCTTGCCAGGCGGCAGGCTGTGGGGCCTGCCGCCAGCCGGCAAAGCCCTCGGTAAGGCCGGTGAGGGTGTCGGCAAGGAACGCCGGGTCGCCGGCGGCGGCAGCCTTGGCCGCGGCGGAGAGCAGCTGGTTGATCGCGGCCGGTGCGATTTCAACAAGGTCGGCCAGGCGGCGGGCAATCAGCCGGCGGGTGGTTGGCCACTGGCAGGCCACGGCAACTTCAGCCAGTGCCGCCGGGGCGTGGTCGGCCACCGGGCTCAGGCCATACCAGACCAGCAGCGGCAGGTTGTGGTCGGCGGCATCCTCAGGGCGGGAGACAAGGGCCAACGCCAGCGGCGGCCTGAGGTCGATCGGGAGTCGCTGCAGGGTTGAGGCGAGCGCCAGCCGAACCAGCCCCGAGGGATCCTGCTCAGCCAGCAGGATGAGGCGTTCAAGCAGCGATACGGTTTCTGGTCCGGCAACCGCGGTGGCCGTGCCGCCAACCGGTCCGAGCGCCGCATCAAGTGGCCAATCCTCCGTCAGCAGCCGTACCGCCCAGGTGCGGACGTGCTCATCGGCATGGTCGAGTGCTGCCAGCAGGTCGGCGTCTGTTAGCTCTGCAAGCAGGTGCAGGGTGAGCAGGGCCCGGACCCGGTGAGCGGAGGCCGACACCCGCGGGTCGTCTTCGGAGAGCGTTTCAGCCGTGTCGAACTGCTCACGCAGCAGCCGCGTGGCGTCGCTCGACACCGTGCCGGCAGCGGCCCGCTCGGCCAGCAGCAGCCGCGACTGGTCAACCCACCAGCCGTCGGCATGCCGCTGCAATCGGGCAAGCTCGGCATCGCTCATCTCGCGCAGATCGAAGTTTCGGTCGATGCCGGCCGGCAACTGGGGCTGGCCGTGGGCAAGCCGGTAGATGCGGCCACTGGTGCGATGAACCCCGTCATGTTCGTGGCATTCACCGGTGTCGCTCCAGTCGAGGACGGCCACACTGCCATCGGGGCCGCTGGAAAGCTCCATGCCGCGGAACCATTCGTCCTGCCACAGGAAGCAGTCCTCGCCGTGGCGGGCGACGTACCCACTGCCGGCCCGCTCGAGGATCTCCTGGTTGGCCCGGCGGCCGTGAAAGTTAAGCGTGAAGAGCCGACCGCGGAAGTCGGCCGGCCAGTTGGTGCCCGCATAGATCATGCAGCCACTGTGGGCATGGCCACCACCGAGATCCCCCGCACTGCCGTCCCGCGACTTCTGCCAGCCGGCCCCGGTGTCGAAGTGGAAGTGGTCGGCATGCTGGTCGATGGTTTCATAGGTGTGGGGGTTGGGGTCGGTATTGCGCATCTGCCGGAAGTGCGCTCCCGGAATCAGATGCCAGAGATGGCCGTTGACGGTGTTGATGAAGAAGCCTTCGCCCTCGGCTGTCCAGTCGTGGCCCCAGGGGTTGGTGGTGCCGGTGGTGAGCACCTCGGCCCGACGTTGCCGAAGTGAATATCGCCAGACCCCGCCCTCCATCGGCAGCCGTCGGTCGTCAGGGCAGCCCGGCGGACCGATCCGGGCCGGGCAGGAGTGGCCGCAGCGGCCGTAGAGCCAGCCGTCGGGGCCGAATCGCAGCCCATTGGCAAAGTTGTGATAGTTCGCCTCGGCCACGTCGAAGCCGTCGAGCACGGTTTCTGCCGGGCCGTCGGGGACGTCGTCATGGTTGCGGTCAGGAATGAACAGCAGCCGTGGCGGGCAGATTGCCCAGAGGCCGCCTCGGCCCACGGCGATGCCCGTCAGCATCTGCAGCGACTCGGTGAAGACGGTTCGGTGATCGAAGCGGCCATCACCATCGGTATCGCTGAAGATCAGCACCCGGTCCCGCAGCGAGAGGTCAAATCGCTGCTGCCGCTCGGCGTAGGTAAAGTTCTCGGCCACCCAAAGCCGGCCGCGGGCATCCCAGGCCATGGCAATCGGGTTTTGTACGTCAGGTTCGGCGGCCATCACGGTGGCGGTGAAGCCTGCCGGCAGCCTGACGCTGGCCGCCGCCTCAACCGCCGCCGGCGGCTCGCCCCGCTGGATCGGCTCGCTGTTGTAGAGCGGCGGAAACGG
>CALAZQ010000526.1 GCA_937926325.1 uncultured Planctomycetaceae bacterium
CCATGATCGACATTCTTCACCGCTGAGAGCAGGTGCCATCCCTTCGCGACGCTCGATCGCGCAGCCGCATTGAAGGCGCTCCGGAAGTGGTCTGCGCCGATCGCAGAATTCTCCGCGTGAGCCGACTCTTTCTCAGCTTTTTCTGCCGTTTACGCGGCGGGTGAGTCCGCGACTTGGCGTGAAAACGTAGCCGAAGGCAACTGTTCGGCTGTTCCTGGCAGATGCTACTCTTGCGAAAGTGCCGTTGACCGTCCTATCCTTAGCCTCTCAAAATGCCCCTGGGGAGTCCCCCTGGTTCGGTGTGCACATTGCCCACCAGGTGTCGCCATCGATGTCATCACGGATCGCGCGGGCGCTGCCGTCGGCGAAGCCCGCCATCATGCTGCCCGTGTGAAAGGCCTGCGTCCGCATGCCCGAGCAGGTGTTGGAATTCCAGGCATTCTGGTCCGTACCGGTGAGCGGATTCGATGCACGCTGTGGCTTCGATGCCGGCCCGACATTATTGTCATTGCGGCCACCGCATTCGGTGTAGGAAACCGTGCCTTGCGGATTACCGTACGCGAATATCGGCGTAAGACGCACAACGGAGGCGACGTGCCCCCAAGGATTGGTCTGTTGCGCACCGCTATGGCAGGTTCTGTATTTTTCACCGAACACGATCGTCTTGCTCGTGCCATCCGTGAACCGTCTGCCAACGTCTATTTGTGGGGTGAAGTTGGTTTTGGCCGGGTCGGGGTTTATGAAAGCTCCGCTGCAGGAACCCCCGGCAGCCTCATCGCCATCGGTATTGACAAACTCTGGCCGACCGGCTGCCTGGAAATTGATAGCGTAATTGGTGAGGGCCCAACTCTGTCCTGAGGGCCTGTTGCCGTGAACTCTCGCACGAGTGTCTGACGGACACTGGAAGCCTGGTATCTGGGAATAACAGGGCCGGTTGTAGGTATTCCAACCTTCTCCAGCGTCCCAATAAATGTCTCCTCGCGCCCTGTCAAAGAGTGCGGCGTTTTCATTGAATGGCATCAACTCCCAGAAGACAGATCCGCGTTTGCTGCTGACATAGTTAGGCCAATCTATATTCCAATGCCCTCTGCCATGCCACACCCGCGGCACGCGCCGGAAGGCGTCGTGATACGAGTGGTATGCAAGCATGAGCTGCTTGACATTGTTCATGCAGGAATTGCGTCGCCCGGCCTCACGGGCCGATTGCACGGCCGGCAAGAGCAGGCCGACGAGCGTGCCGATGATCGCGATCACGACCAAAAGTTCTACAAGCGTAAAGCCGCTGAAGCGCGGTGGCCGAAGGGAGCGTGACATCGGAGATCTCCTGTTTCACACAAGACAAGACATGCCTATCTCGATAAGCAATCAACGATTGAGCCGCACGACTGCGAGCGAGAACCCCCGCAAGACGGCAGCCGTGTTTTGAAAAACGGAAACGCCGACGTGGCTGATCCCCGACGGCGGCGTTTCGTAAACCTGTTCGCCGACGAGCGTTTCGCCAGCCAGCGAGAAGAGCCGCCAGCGCGGGCCGGCGGTATCCAGGATGAGCGTGCGGGACTGAATGCCGCGCAGCCGGTCGCCACCCGATGGTCCGGCAGGTGCCTGCGGCTGCTGCGGCTCGTGTTTCGCTCGCGACTTGGCCCCCCCCGGCTTCCAGACATGGGCAAGCGCCGGCGCCCGTGGGTCGGCACTCGTGGCAAATCCCAGCGACGCCCAGCCAAAGCTGTTGTCGACGATCTCGATCGTCACCGAGAGCCGGTAAAGATGGCCAGGCTCAGGAGTAAACGGAAGAAACACAGCCCCAGGCGACGACGCAGCCAACCCATCCGCTGCCGCATCAAGCTGCCAGGCGGCCGGGGCGAGCCAGGCCGCATTGCCCACGCCGCCACGCGATGCCGGCGTTGATCCGGCAAGACCACCCGATCCGACAAATGAATCGCGAAGGAGCGGAACTGACCGCTGATCGTCCCAGGTAAAGGGCAACGGCCGAGCAGCGCTCGCCTCGGGCTCTGGAATCGCCCTCGTGAACGCGATGCTTTTGCCACCAAGTTCCCGCTTCGCTGTGCGATCAGGGTCGACGGCAGCAGACTCGCCCGCCGCCAGCCGCAGCGGCTGCGGCGGCCCGGCGGGAGCCGCGTCGCCGGCCATCCGCGGCAGGAGTTCGACGAGGCCGTCGAATACGCTCACGTTCGTCTCGCCGGCCGCGCCCACCGCCACGCCGAACGACGTGCCGAGGTCGGTGACCGTGGCGGTCGGTGTCTCGACTGCGAACCGTGCCTGGGTCCCGGGGACGTTCGCCGCCGTCTTCCTGAGGGTCGCGGTGAGCCGGCCGGCAGAAAGCCGGCCCGCTGCAAGCGACACGATCTCAAATGTGGCCGGCCCTTCGACGATCGTCGTTGCCCCGCCGTCAAACGCGATCTCGACCAGCCCGCGGACAAGATCAAATCGCTGCCCGGGAAAGAGGCTGGTGTGCCGCCGTAGGGCTGCCGACCCTCCATTGCCTTGAGGTGCCGCCCAGGCCGCATCATGGAGCCGGGTCACATAGGCCACCGAACCGGGCTCCCGTCGAGGCTGAAACGTCCAACCACCAAGCGAGCCCGACCCCACAAACTCGATCGCCGCCCCGACGACCAGGGCCGTCAAAAGGGCTCCGAAGACAAGCATGATCCGCCGCAACGGGCGATCGAGGGCCGCGCCGATCCGGCCCAGCCATGCGGCCCAGCCCGAGGGCTGGCGGGGTTTCTGTCGCTCAACCAGCGGGGATGCAGCTGCCACCCGCGGCTTTGGCATCGGCCGATGGCCGTCAGTAACGACTGTTCGCGAAGCCGCGGGCAAGGCCGGAGGCGCTGCGTCTCGACGTTGACGAGCCATCTGAGAACGTGGCGTCTCGTGGCTCGCCTGCCGCGCCTTGTACCACCGCCACTGCAGCGCCGCATTCAGTTCGAGCGCCGCACAGTAGATCGCGATCGCCTGCGGCGAGCCGTGCATGAGCGTCTCCAGCCGCGTGCAGTCGGCCCGCGATAGCACCCCGTCGCAGAGCCGGCCGATGAGCACGATCAGCTCGTCATCGGCGGGTGGCCGGGCGACCGCGGCCTGGCTGTGTCGATTCCCACCCGATCCTGCACCGGCCATGTCAGCTCTCCTCTCCGGCGGCGACGGCGGCTTCGATGCACCGCAAGAGGGCATGGCGAATCCGTTGCAACCGCATGGTGAGGCCGCCGGCGGTGGTGGAGAGCCTGACAGCAAGATCCTTGAGCGACGTCTCGCCGTCATAGCGGGCCTTGAGCAGACTGCGCTGGCTGGCCTGCAGTTGCTCGATGCAGTGCTCCAGGGCCGCGCGGCGGACGGCGGCCGTGTCCTCACCCGCCTCGCGAACCTCCGCCACCTGGGCGAGCAGGTCGGGGCTCAGGTGCACAAACTCGCGCTTCTGCTTCCGCAGAAATGCAAATACCTCGTTGCGGGCGAAGGCGTAGGCCCAGGGCAGAAACGGTCGGGTCGGATCGAACTGATCCCGCTTCTGCCAGAGGAGCAGGCAGGTCTGCTGGAAGAGGTCGTCGAGTTCCACCTGCTGCGGCAGGAGCGTTCCGATGAAGGCATAGATTTGCCGCTGGTTGCGGACGAGCAGCTTGACAAACTCATCGCCCGACGGGGCGGGCGGTGGCGGCGGCGAATCGGGCGCGGACATGCGACAAGGCTCCGAGAAGGGGAGCGGAAAAAAGTCCCCTCTCCAGCAGAGTCGTCGGCCGGGCGAAAATCTAACGGCAGTGAAGATTTCCCGACAGGAAACCGCAGCAAGCGAGCCTCTTCCAGCAAGCCGCAGGGCGCGAGCCCGCGGGATGATGAAGAATAGGACGGTCAACGGCACTTTCGCAAGCATCTCGCCCGCCGGCAGCAGCCGAGCAGTTGGCTTCGGCTCACTTTTGAGGGCAAGCGCCGGACTCTCCCGCCTCGTAAACGGCAGAAGAAGGTGAGAAAGAGTCGGCTCACGCGGAGAATTCTGCCAACGGCGCAGACGGCTTCCGAATCGCCTTCTGCGTGCGTCCAAGGCCGACCCAGTTCCCGCGGTTGTGCCGGGGCAGGGTGTAGCGAACCCGCTCAGGGCTGTCACGCGTGGTAGGAACCGTCCTCGTCCCAACTCAGTCCGCCCGAAGGCGATCGTAGAACGCCCGTGGCGAAAGGATGGCAATCGAACGAAACGACCCGAGATTCAACAGTTCCTTATCACCCGTGATCAGGCAATCGGCTTGGCCGGCAATGGCGGCACCAAGAACCGGCAGGTCGTCGGCGTCACTGATGATGTCGGCGGGAAGTGGCGCGGGCGCGACGCTCTGGCAACGTCGCCGGAGTTCCACGACTGCTGCGTCGATCTGGTCGGCAGTGCCATTGAGCTTGCCCAGGCCATGCTCGACAAACTCGTCCAGGATGTGCTCAGACAGAACCAGTTGTACCGACGACGTCAGGAAACAGTGAGCCAGCAACTTCTCGCAAACGCCTGGGAAGAACGCTGCCGACAGCAACACGTTGGTGTCGAGGACCACCCTCACGAGATGGCGTCAAGGATGTCGTCTTCGCAACGGAAGCCGGCAGCTTCCGCTCGCGACTGGAGTTGCTCACGATTCTGGCGCCACCGGGCCACGGCGAGAGCCCGCTCGAGAATGTCCTCAGCGACGTCCTCAGCGGAGCGACATTGCCTTCGACCCAATTCCTCCAGCGTCTGGCCGGAGTCGTCGGGAAGCTCGATAGTCAGTGATCGTGCCATGTCCGAAGGATAGCTCGGCCAATGGCACCTCAGCAACCATTTC
>CALAZQ010000527.1 GCA_937926325.1 uncultured Planctomycetaceae bacterium
GACGAGCACACCGATGATCGCGATCACCACCAACAGTTCGATGAGGGTAAAGCCGGTCACATGGCTACGGCCATGCTGGTGACGGCAGCGATTCTGCCAAGTGAGAAAGAGCGAATTCATGACTACTCCATCTAAGAGAAATGTAGGGCCGCCCCAAGCACCTAAGGGGGACTTTTAAAGAATCAGGGAAAAATCCACCTCACCGTCTGTCAGGTTAGTTTTCTTGAGCGTTGGTGTCAAGCTGCGTTGTTCAGGCTCAATAACCGGGAAAAGTCGTCTTTGGACAACCTTTGCGGGTGGTCGTCGCTCGATGCGTCCTGTTCGTAATGCTTTCGAAGGTCGAACTATAGTGTGAGAGGTGCTGCCGCTTGGCGGCAACTGGGTGTTCCCCGCCCAATCGTTTCCGAATTCCAGCTGGTTCCGTCGGTGCCTCAGCGTATGTCTCGTCACTCCGCTTTTTCGTGGTGTCTGATACTGGCCGCGGCCGTGGCGTCGGCGGCTGCCGCCGCAGCTGAGCCGTTCGAGGCCTTTCTGCAGCAGCACTGCCTCCGCTGCCACGGGCCTGACCTGGCCGAACGCGACCTGCGGATTGACCAGCTTTCGCGGGACTTCGCGGCTGGGACCGACGGCCATCTCTGGGCGGAGATCGTCGAGCGGATCAACGCCGGTGAAATGCCGCCCGAAGAAGAGCCGCAGCCGACCGTCGATGCGATTGCCGCAGTTGTCGGACAACTCGACACCCGGATTCGTGAGGGACGGGCGGCGCGGATGGCGGCCCGGCCGCCGGTGACCCACTACCGGCTCAGCCGGGTCGAGTACCAGCACACCGTCTACGACCTGCTCGGGGTGCGATACGATCCGACCAAGCCGGGCGAGCTCAACGCCGATCCCCGCTGGCACGGCTTTGAACGGATCGGCTCGGAACTGTCGCTGTCGCCGTCGCATGTCGAGCGGTACTACCGGGCTGCGGAAACGGTGCTCAATCGGGCCTTCCCGACGACGCCGAATAAAACCCGTAGGGTCCGCAAGACCGCCGCCGACCTCCGCTACGGCGGTGGGAAGATGCAGCAGGAATACCTGAAGCGATTCGGCATCGAGCGGCCGCTGCGGGCGTTGATCTTTCCCGGCCGTACCCAGCAGGCGTTTCGGCCGCACTGGTTTGGTCGCGTCGGCCCGGAGGCCAGCGGGCTCTACCGGGCCCGGATGCAGGTCAGCGGCATCCGGCCCCGCGGCGGGCAGATCGCCCATCTGCGAATCGGCAAGCCGACCGTGGAAGCGGCCAATGAAGGGCTGGTCGAACTCGACATCGTCGCCCCCGAAGATGCCCCTCAGGTCATCGAGTTTGAGGTCTTCCTCGAGATGCCGACCAGCCTCGACTTCAACGTCGTGGCCACCGACATCATCGATCGCCAGAAAGGGGCCCACTATCGCAATGCCCTCTCCAAAGACCTCCACATTTTCACCCACAGCAGCGAAACCAAGCTACTCAATCCGACCGCGCCGAAGATGTTCGACGAAGCGGGCAACGGGCTGTTCTCCTGCGTGTTGCTCGATTGGATTGAGTGGGAGGGGCCGATCGAGACCGAGGCCGAACGGCAGGCCCGCAGCGGCCTGATGCCACCGGCCGACGCCGACGCAGCCAGCGTGACGGCCCACCTGCAGCGATTCACCGAGCGGGCCTGGCGGCGGCCGGTGGCCGCCCAAGAGCTGGCCCCCTTCCTGGCGGCCTACGAGGCCGAACGGGCCGCGGGTGAATCGGTGCAGGCGGCCTACCAGGTCGCCCTGCTCGGCGTGCTGACCTCGCGGCACTTCACCTATCTGGTGGAAGGAGACGACGAGCCGCGGGCACGGCTCAACGACTGGGAGCTGGCGGCCCGGCTCAGCTACTTCCTCTGGAGCTCACTGCCCGATGAGCAGCTGGCCGCCGCCGCCCGGGCGGGCCGGCTGACCGGCGGCGGGCTGGCTGCCGAGGTCGACCGGATGCTGGCCGACAAAAAATGCGACCGCTTCCTCGACGACTTTCCCCGACAGTGGCTGCAGCTGCACCGGCTCGGCATGTTTCCGCCCGATGGCAAGCTCTATCCCGACTATGACGTCTGGCTGGAGGCGAGCATGCGGGAAGAAGTGGTCGGGTACTTCCGCGAGGTGTTTCGCCGCAACCTTTCGATTGATGCCTTCCTCACTTCCGATTGGACGATCGCCAATCCCCGGCTCTGTGATTTTTACGGCCTGCCCGAGCCGGAGGCGGGTGGGTTTCAGCGGGTCTCGCTGCGGCCCGACGATCACCGCGGCGGTCTGCTGACGATGGGCGGCATCCTCGGCCTCACCTCCGACGGCACCCGCCACCGGCCGGTGCACCGCGGGGTCTGGGTGAGCGAGGCGATCTTCGGCAAGACCCCGCCTCCGCCACCGGCGAATGTCGATCCGATCGAGCCCAATCCCCCCGACAGTCCCAAGGCGACCATCCGGCAGAAACTGGCCGCCCACGCCACCAACGCCAGCTGCGCCGCCTGCCATCGCTCGATCGATCCGCTCGGCCTTGCCTTCGACCAGTTTGATGCGATCGGCCAGTGGCGGACCCACGAGCGGGTCGCCCAGGGAACAGGCGGCAACCCTCCCGTCGACGCCAGCGGCCAGCTGCCCGACGGTCGGGCCTTCGCCGACGCCGACAGCTTCAAGCAACTGCTGGTTGCCGACCACGACCGCTTCCTGGAGGCTCTGGTTGAGCAGCTCAGCACCTACGCCCTCCGCCGGGTGCTCACGGTCGATGACCGGGACGAACTGGCGGCGATCGTCGCGGTGGGCAAGGCCCAGGATTATCGGCTGCGGGATCTCATCCGGGCAGTCGCCCTCTCGGACCTGATGCAACAGCGGTAACAACCAAACCAGGCCGGTGGCCGCCTGCCGGCCCTCGCGGCCCCAACGGCGTCTTGCCCACACACCACGCACACGAACCCAGGCAACGAAAGGCTTTCCCATGACCCCCTCCTGGCAGATCGACCGGCGGCATGTGCTCCGCGGACTGGGCAGTTTCATCAGCCTGCCGCTGCTTGAGTGCATGCGTCCCGCCTTCGCCGGCACGGCTCCCCGGCCGAAGCGAAGCGTGTTTGTCTACATTCCCAACGGCGTCAACACGCTCGACTACCAGATCACCACGGCCGGCGAGAACTTTCAGTTCTCCCGCACGCTCAAGCCGCTGGAAAAGCATCGCAGCGTCGTCACCCCGATCAGCGGCCTGCATCACCCCGGCGGCCTCGGTCACCATCACAACTGCCAGAAGATCTGGCTCACCGGCGGCCGGCTCGGACCGACCGACCGCAACACGATTTCGGTCGATCAGCGGATGGCCGAGGTGACCGCCCCGCACACCCGCTTTCACTCACTCGAAATTGCCAACAAGGGCGAGTCGCTCGCCTGGACAGCCGACGGCATTCGGCTGCCTGGCATGAGCCGCTGCCGCGAGATCTTCGCCCACCTGTTTGAAGAGCCGTCAGCCGGCACTGCCGCCCAGCGGCGGGCCCTGCGGCGAAAGGCAAGCGTGCTCGACGCCAACCTCGAGGAGGTCCGCTCGGTGGAGCGGAAGCTGGGAAGTGCCGACCGGGACCGGCTGCAGCAGTACCTGACCGCGGTGCGTGAGACCGAAATCAGGACGCGGCGGGCTGATGCCTGGCTCGACGTGCCCCGGCCTGAGATTGCCGATTCCGCTCGCCGTCGAACCGATCGCGACGTGCCGCAGACCCAGGCGGGAGAATACTTCCGCACCATCTATGACCTGATCGTGTTGGCCTTCCAGACCGACGCCACCCGCGTGGTGACCTTCAGCAGTGGCCTCGAAGGCCAGGGCCTGGCAATTCCCGAACTGGGCATCTCGCAGTCGCGGCATGCCCTCAGCCATCACAACGGCGACCCCGACCACATGGAGAAGCTCACCCAGAGCGACACCTTTGCCGTTGAGCAGTTTGCCTACTTCCTGAGCCGGCTGGCCGAGACGCCCGACCTCGATGGCCGGCCGCTGCTCGACACCACGATGGCCCTGTTCGGCAGCGGCATGGCCTACGGCCACAGCCACGGCAATGCCAATCTGCCGCTGGTGCTTGCCGGCGGCAGCGAACTGGGTATCCGGCACGGCCGGCATCTCGACTTCAACCAGGGGCACTTTGACGGCTATCAGCTCGACAATCCCGGCCACCACTACCGGCTCTGCGGCCGGCCGGCCAACCCGCAGGCCCACCTGAGCAACCTGCTGCTGAGCATGGCTCAGCGGATGGGCGTCGAGACGGGCGGCTTTGGCGACAGCAACAGCGAAGTGGACCTCTGATGAGTCACATTCGACAGCTGCTGGTGGTCATGATGATGGTGCTTGGCGGCGGCCTGGTTGCCGCTGCCGACGAGGCTGCCTTTCGGCCGACGCCGGGAGCGTTCCCGCCGCTTGCCAAAGCAAAATTGCTCCGCGGCGAACTGGTATTTGTCGACCATGTCAATCGCCGCGGCAGCCTGCGGCTGCACATCGACGGACATTTTCACGAGGGCCGGCTGCATCACTTCGCGATGCTGCCCTACGGCATCATTCGCTACCGTGGCGCACCGGCAAGCCTGCAGGACATCCCGCTGGGGACCGAGCTCTATGGCCGCTTCTACCTGCCGCCCGATCCCGAGACCTCGGCCGTTCCCGTTGCCAGCGGCAAGGATGTCACCCAGCCGGCGGAGAATCATGCGATTCTGCTTGAGGACGGCCCGAGTCTCTGCCTGCGGGAAGGAAAAGCCTGGAAGCTCCGCAAGCTCACGATCAAGGGAAC
>CALAZQ010000528.1 GCA_937926325.1 uncultured Planctomycetaceae bacterium
GGGGCATAGCTGTCTTTCTTCTGCCAGAGGGCCAGGCAGACCTGTTGCAGCAGGTCGTCGACGTCATCCTCGTGCGGCAGCAGCGTCAGCAGAAAGGTGTGGAGGTTCCGCTGGTGAATCAGCAGCATCTCCACCAAGTCCCCGCGATCGGGCAGCGGTTGGCCGGGTTGAGGAGTCGATGCAGCCATCAAAATTCACCAACGTGCTGCTGCTGGGCAGCCGCTCCACCACGCGAAAAACAGACGAGACAGCCCCGAGATGCGATCGCAGCAGCAACTCGCCACCCCGGTGTAGAAGTAGAGTTACGCTGATTCAGAAAAACTAACGGTTTTTCGGTTCATATTTTGTGCCACAGTCCTGCGGTGGCATCGCGGGCCGTCGAAGCTCTTGAGAATCCGCCCCGACGTGCTCAGTGACCAAGCGGCCGAACGGCGCCGGCGATTGCTGTGACGATCGCTTCGACCGGCTGGTCGATCGTGACCACCAGGGGCTGCTCGGCCGCCGTCGGCTCTTCCAGGGTTGCCAGCTGACTGTCGAGCAGGCCGGCCGGCATGTAGTGGCCGGTGCGGGCGGCCAGCCGTTCGGCGAGCTGGTCGCGGGTGCCCTGAAGATAGACCAGCCGAACATCGGGGCGATCGCCAACGAGTAGCTGCCGGTAGGCCCGCTTGAGGGCTGAGCAGCTGACCACGCCGCACTCGCCTGCTGCCCGGCGGGCGTCGATCCAGGCCGCCACGGCCGCCAGCCAGGGCAGGCGGTCGGCATCGGTCAGCGGCGTGCCCCCGGCCATCTTGGCAACATTTGCGGGTGGGTGCAGCGCGTCGCCCTCTTGGTAGGGCCAGCCCAACCGCTCGGCCAGCTGTTCGCCCACCGTCGTCTTTCCACAGCCCGAAACCCCCATCAGCAGCATGATCATGGTGTGGAACCTTTGTGGGGTTTGCTTCCTCAGCCGTCTGTCAGGACCTGCGGGGCCACCGCTGCGACTGTCCGGCGGGCAATCTCGCGGGCCGAGATAGCGTCATCTTCAGTGTAAAAGCCGGAGGGCGTGAGATCCTCCGCGCCATAGAAAGCCAGCTCGCGGTCACGGCGAAGGGTTCGGGAGCCGGCGGCCAGGCTGTCGAGCTCGGGCTGTATCGCCTCGGGAAACCTCAGTCGCTCAGCTGCCAGCACTTCTGAGACATCATGAATTCGCGGCGGCTCAATCCCCACCGCCCGCAGCAGTCCCTTCAGTGCCAGCTCCACGACCTCCTGCGACTCCCGCACGACATCGGCCCAGCTGGCGGCGGCGAACAGCGTATCGACCGCTGCCAGCCGAGCCCGCGCCCGGCGGACATAGTCAGCGGCCAGGTCAGGGCTGCGCATCAGCATCCTCATGCACCCAGTAGGGCTGGCCCTGGGCCTGCCGCCGGATCAGTTCGCCCGCGGCGATCCGGCTGCGAATCTCGATGAGCCTGCGTGACACAATGAGGTCGCGGTCGAAGAGCACGATTCCGCAGACACTCGCCTCGGCCCAGCTGCCCGATACCCGATCGCCGGCCGCCGGCAGATGGACAAAGTGTGGATCGACCCGCCGGCCCTCCCAGGCTGGCAGCACGTCCTCCCACTGCCGGTAGAGCGACCGCGTGATGGCCACCTCGTCAGCGAGCACCACCAGCAGATCAATATCTGATTTGCTCGACAGCTCGCCGCGGGCAAACGACCCGTACGTGATGATCCCCAGCAGCTGGTTCGCCAGCCGCTCGCGGAGGGGCACCACGACATCACCGGCCGCAGCAAGCCCGCCGGCACCGGGGGCGGCAAGCGTTCGCCGGCACCACTCATTCAGCGAAGTGCCAGCAGCCACAGCCGCAGCTCGCAGCACGGCGTGCAGCTGCGAATCGAGCCTGAGCACGAAGGCTCCCGAGGCTGCCGCCTGCTTTGTCTGCCGCCGCCCAGAAGTGATACCGCTTTTCATGAATGCATGATACTGCCCGGTAGAAAGCCAATCCAAGGGATCAGCCGGGTACTCTCGCTGCCAGCGATCAGGTTGCATCCCAGGCTGATTCCGTTTGCAAAAAACATCAAAAATGATATCTTTTGCATATGAAGTTTGCCGATATCGCCACACTGGTCGGGGGAATGGGATGGTTCGACCTGCCACTGCTGGTGCAGGCCTTCCCAGATCGGCGACCTGCCATCCGCCTGCAGCTTTCACGGTGGATCAAACAGGGGAAAGTCATCGCCCTGCGACGGGGCATGTACACATTGTCGGATGAGACCCGCAAAGTCCGGCTCGATCCCGCAATCTTGGCCCAGCATCTCTGTCGACCATCCTATCTCAGCGGGGTCTGGGCTCTGGGCTTTCACGACATGATTCCTGAGCGAGTGGTGACGTTTACCAACGTGACAACGCGGCTGCCGACGCGGTTCGATAATGCCTATGGCGTCTACGAATACCGGCACATCAAGCAGGCGTACTTTTTCGGATACGAACAAGCGTCGTATGGCGACAGCACCATCCTCGTGGCCCGTCCTGAGAAGGCCCTCTTGGATCACTGGCACCTGTCGCCGGGAGAATGGACCACCGACCGGCTCGTGGAAATGCGGTATCAGCACTGGATGAAGGTGAATCACGATCGATTACGAGAGGCTGCGGAGCGATTCCACCGCCCCCGGCTCCAACGGGCCGCTGAACGCTGGGTGACACTCGCCGGGCTCAGCGATGAGGGGACGGTGACGCTGTGAAGGAGCAGGCACTCTCACTGGTCAGCCAGGCGGCGGATCGCGGCACCGCCTTCAATCTGCTGCGGGAATACCTCCAGGCCCTGGTGTTGCGGTCGCTCCATGAGTCGGAGGCATTTGGATCACTGGCCTTCGTGGGCGGAACGGCGCTACGGTTTCTGCACGGGTTACCCCGGTTTTCCGAAGACCTCGACTTTTCACTCATGTCCCCGCGGGGATATGACGGAAAGGCGTGGATGGCCAAAGTGAAGCGAGATCTCTCGCTGGCGGGCTTCTTGCCAGAGGTAACGTGGAACGATCGAAAGATTGTCCATACCGGCTGGCTTTGTCTGGGTGGGCTACTGCAAGAGGCCGGCCTGTCACCGCTGGCGGCGGAGAAGCTGGAGATCAAAGTAAAAGTAGACACTCGACCCCCGCAGGGCGGCCGCTGCGAACGCCGAATCGTCACCCGCCACCTTCCGTTCCTTCTTCAACACTATGACCTTCCCTCGCTCATGGCCGGAAAGCTGCATGCCGTGATGACGCGTCGCTACGTCAAGGGCCGCGACTGGTATGACCTGGTGTGGTATCTGTCACAGCGTCCTCCGGTTGCTCCCAATTTGACGCTGCTCCAAAACGCCATGGCGCAGACACAGGGAGTGGCCGGCATGACCGCCCACCGCTGGCCAAACGCTCTGGCTGACCAGCTTTTGGCGATCGATATGAAGGCCCTGCTGACCGACGTCGCCCCGTTCTTGGAACGACCGCAAGACGCGGCCTTGATCACCCGGGAGAATCTGCTGACGCTGCTGGAGCAGACGCCGTTTGAGGGGAAAGGCTGAGACAGAAGCGAAATGAGCCTCGGGATCGAATGCATGCCGAGCGGGCAAAGCAAATTGGCCGCCGGTATGGGGCTGTGTTCAGCTCGCGACGCTCGCTTCGATCAGGCCCATGCCGGATTTCCAGAAAGAATGTTGCACTAACAGTCTATCGCCACGAGACGGGTGATGGCCGCTGGCCTGGACGCTTGAGGCTGGCCGCGACCACGGCGATACCAGGCTTTCAGAGGTGCCCCACTCTGAAAGCGGATGCCAGGGCCATGAGGGGCAACCGCGTGGGCCATCTGCTGGTACGCTGATGGTATGAAAGAGCGTGAAGCGGACAATCTCGCCCTTGGCTGCTCACCAGTCAACGCCGCCTGCCCGTACTCGCCACGACATGCAGACCAGCTCAGGAGCTGCGCGAAGCCAGTTCCTGAGCTTTCAGGCAGAGCCTAGCTCCACGGCTGGCAGCGGCGGCGGTAGTCGGTTGGTGTCTCGTTGTAGGTGCGCTTAAAGATGTTGCAGAGTTGGGCGGCGTGAGCGAAGTGGCAGCGGGCGGCGACTGCCGCCAGCTTGAGGTCAGTCTCAGCCAGCAGTCGCTTGGCCGCCTGCAGCTTGGTGCGGGCAATCTCATCGTGAATCGATCGCCCCAGCAGCTTGGTGAACTGCCGGTCAAGCGACCGCCTGGGCAGATCGGTGGCAGTGGCCACCTCATCTGGAGTGAGGCCCGCACAGGCCTTGGCCCGGATCAGCCGCAGCCCGCGGCGGACGTCGGGGTCAGCGACCGCCAGCACGTCGGTGCTGCGGCGAACCGCCACCCCCAGCGGCGGCACAAACAGGCTGGTGTCGGGGACAGCCCGACCGGCCATCTTTTCCGCCAGCAGCCGGGCCGCCTCATAGCCGATGCACTCCAGGTTCTGGTTCACGCTGGAAAGCGCGGGCGCGGCCAAGTCACAGAGCACCTCGTCGTTGTCCACGCCAATTACTGCCACGTCGTCAGGGCAGGCGAGGCCGAGTGATCGCACCGCATCCAGCACCTCGAGCGCCCGGACGTCATAGGCCGCCATGATGCCGACCGGCTTGGGCAGCGACTCAATCCAGCGGGCAATCGCTGGGACATCATCAGGCCGCATGCCGGTGCGGCGGGCCTGCGGCCGATCAAAAACTGCGGCCGTCACCCCACGGGCCTCGGCATGGGCAGCAAAGGCCTGCTCCCGCAGCCGTGACCAGCGGGTGTCAACACCACAGAAGGCCAACTGCAGAAAGCCCTGTTCCAGCAGATGGTCAGCGGCCAGCTGGGCGATGGCAGTCTCATCAGAGTGGACGCCGGGGGAGGGCACGTCGGCCTCCTCCCATCGGAGCGAGACCACCGGCAGGTCACTGCGTTGCCAAGCGGCCGGCATCTGCCTGCGCTGCAGCCGGGTGATGATGCCATCCCAGTCGGCGTTGACCATGTCGTCGGGGACAGGCTCGTTGAAGCCGCGTTCATCGGCAAAGACCCGCCAGGGTTCATGCTCCCGCTGCCAGCGGCTGATGCCCCGCAGCACCCCGCGGCCAAAGGCTTTGGATGTCTCAATCACCAGGGCCACTCGCTTAGGGACGGCCGCGACGGGAGTGACGCTGCTTGCGGCCATGCCAGACCCAAGAAAAAGAAAACAGGCGTTTCGCTGCGATCGGTTGTACCACGCTGAGAATCCCACCACCGTGATAATGGAGCTGTTTTGAAGGGAAAACGGGGGGTAGTGACGGCTGGCTGCACGATTTGGCAACGCAAGTGGAGACAGCGGTAATGTTCCGGCGGCCAGAACGGCCGAAAACAGGCCTAAGATAGAGTGTCGTTAGGCAGTGGTATCCCTATGCAAAGCCACCGATTTCCAAGCTGGGCAGTGGTGCGGCGGTCGAGTCTGATCGTGCTGACGGCAGCAGTGCTCACCACGCTGGCTTGGCCCAGCCATGCTGAAACGGTGACCGCCTCGGCTGAAGACCTGGCCTTCTTTGAATCACAGGTGCGGCCGCTGCTGGTCACCCACTGCAGCGACTGCCATTCCGCTGAGGCCGGGGACCCTGAGGGTGGGCTGTCGTTTGACTCACGGGCCGACTTCTTTGCTGCGGAGGGCGTCGCCGTTGCCGGCCAGCCCGAGGAGAGCCTGCTGGTTAAGGTCGTCCGGTACGACAGCGACCAGCAGATGCCGCCGGACGGCAAGCTACCCGACAAAGCGATTGCCACAATCGAGGAATGGGTGCGTCGCGGCCTGCCCTGGCCCGATGATGGCAAGGCGGCCCGGGTGGCCACCTTTGACATCGCTGCCCGCAAGGCCGACCACTGGTGCTGGCAGCAGCCCGAGCGGTGTAACCCACCCGCTGTGAACGCTGCCGACTGGTGCCGCAGTGACATCGACCGCTTCGTGCTGGCCCGGCTGGAGGCGGCCGGGCTTAAGCCGGCCCCGCTCGCGCCGCGGGAGGTGCTCGTGCGACGGGCCAGCGAAATTTTGACCGGTCTGCCTGCCGATCCTGCTGATGTTGCCCGCGTCGCTGCCGACCCTAGCCCCCATGCCTTCGAGCGGTATGTCGATGAACTGCTGGCGTCACCGCACTACGGCGAGCGGTTCGCCCGGCACTGGCTCGATATCGCCCGCTACGGCGAAACCCGCGGCCATGAGTTTGACTACCTCATTCCCAATGCCTGGCAGTATCGCGACTGGGTGGTGCGGGCCCTTAATACAGACCTTCCCTACGACCAGTTTGTCCGCGAACAGCTTGCCGGTGACCTGGTCGAGCCGCCCCGGCTGTCTGCCACCGGGGCCAACGAGTCGGTGCTGGGCACCGGCTTCTGGCTGCTGGGTGAAGAGGTACACGGTCCGGTCGACATCAAGCAGGATGAAGCCGACCGGATTGACAACCGGGTCGACACCTTCGGCAAGGCGTTTCTGGGGCTGGCCCTCGGCTGTGCCCGCTGCCACGACCACAAGTTTGATGCGATCTCGGACGAAGACTACTACGCCATCGCCGGCATGGTGATGTCGAGCAGCTACCGGCAGGTGCCCTTCGAAACCTTGGAGCACAACCGGCAGGTCGCGGCCCGGCTGGCAGCTGCCGACGCTGCGCTGCGGCGGGAGATCATGCCGCAACTGGAGCGGCTCACCGGCGTCTCGGCCCCAGCTTCGCTGCCAGCTCCACCGACTGCTTCTGACACTGAAACCGTGCTGGCCGATTACACCCGGGGCGAGCAGTCAACCCGGCTCATCTGCGATGCCGCCGCCTGGCAGACCGTTCCGGCTGGTCAGCCGGTCGTCAGTCTTGCCACGGCCGACACGCCACCGGCAATCAGCGTGGAACCGCTGGGCCATGCCCGCAGTGACGCCGTCTGGGCGACGAGCAGATCGACGGGCGAACGCGATTCCAAACCCCTCGGCGAGGTCGATCGAGCCGGCCGGGTGCTGCGGACACCCAAGCACCGCATCACCGAAGGCGTGCTCTGGCACCGGGTGCGGGGCAAGCTACAAATTTTTGTGGTCGTCGACAGTCATGTGATTCTGCAGCGCGGCCCACTTCATGGCCACAATCTGCAAACGGTCGATACCAAGGGCCAGTGGCAGTGGATCAAGCAGGACCTGAGGCAGGACATCAAAGACTGGCCGACTGGCCATGTGGTCCATGTCGAGTACGCGGCGATCGAGGGCGAGGCGGGTGTGGCCGAGACGGTGGCCGCGCTCGAGCAGCCGCAGCGGGCCGATCCATCGTGGCCGAAGGCGATGAATGCCGCTCTCGCAGCCGAAACGATCGACTGGCAAAGCGAGTCGGCGGCCGCCGTGCGAACCACCGCCGCGGCCTACGCCACCGACCGGGCTGCGATTGTTGCCGACGCCCGGCTTGCCTCTGCCACCGCCCCGGCGCTGCTCGACGGCAACGGCATCGACCAGTTCGTGCTGCTGAAGGGCTCGGCGGCCCGACCGGGCGAGCTGTCACCGCGGCGATTTCTGGAGGCGATCGACGGGCCTGACCAGCCGACCTGGCCCGAGCATTCCTCCGGCCGGCTGGAACTGGCCGACCGGGTGCTCGACCCGGCCAATCCGCTGGCCAGCCGGGTGGTGGTCAATCGGCTCTGGCATCACCTCTTCGGCCGAGGCTTGGTCCCGACCACCGACAACTTTGGCAAGCTGGGTGAGCCACCAGCCGACCGGCAGGCTCAGGCACTGCTTGATCATCTCGCCGTTCGCTTCATTGAAGAAGGCTGGGGCCTCAAAAAACTGATCCGGCAGATCGTCACCAGCAACACCTGGCAGATGGCCTCGACACCAAGCGTTGCAGCGGCCCAGCAGGATCCCCTCAACCTGCTGCTGCATCACTATCCACTGCGACGGCTGGAGGGGGAGGCGATCCGCGACAAGATCCTGGCCGTCAGCGGCCGGCTCGACCGCACGGTCGGCGGCCCGAGTGTCGAGGTCTATCTGACACCCTTCCACGACGGTCGGGGACGGCCTAAGTCGGGGCCGCTTGATGGCAACGGCCGCCGCAGCCTCTACACCAAGATTCGCCGCAACTTCCTGCCGAGCTTTCTGCTGGCCTTCGATCTGCCGGTACCCTTCCAGGCGATGGGCCGCCGGAACGTCACCAATGTGCCGGCCCAGGCGTTGACCCTGATGAATGACCCGTTCGTCACTGAACAGGCACAGGTCTGGGCCCGGCGGCTGCTGGCTGAAACCAGCCTCAGCACCAAGGCCCGGATCGCCCAGATGTACCGTGAGGCCTTTGCCCGCGAGCCAACGGCTGAGGAACAGGCGGTGGCGATCGAGTTTCTGGCGGCTCAGGCCGAACGACATGGGGCCGACTTAGCCACCGATCCAACAAACGCAGCCGCCTGGGCCGACCTGGCCCACGCCCTGTTCAACACCAAGGAGTTCATTTTCGTACCGTGACAAAGCACGCTCGCTTCCTCCACTAAAAGTCTTTATTGGCAGGTCATGGATGAGGGGCGACGCCCCGGCGCTACGCCGACAACCACAGGCAATCCCCACAGAGCCCGTCACATGACCGCAACGAAAGCACCCTCACCCCGACCCTCTCCCCGAGGGAGAGGGAGAAGAGCCTGAGTAACCACCAATGCCCATCACCCATCACTGCCGTCGCTTCCGGCCGCTGCCGCTGTCCCGTCGGGGGCTGCTGCAGCAGGCCTCCTGTGGCTTTGGCGGCATCGCCGCCGCCGCGCTGTTGCATCGCGATGCGGCCCGGGCCTCCTCGGGCGTGGTCGACACGCTGCATCATCCGGCCCGGGCCACCAGCGTGATCTTTCTCTACATGGATGGCGGCGTCTCACAGGTTGACAGCTTCGACCCCAAGCCGCGGCTGGCCCAGGACGCCGGCAAGGATCCCCACAGCCTGTTCAAGGTCGACGCCACCCAGTTCAACAACGTCGGCACGGTGCTGCCGAGTCCCTGGCAGTTCAAGCCCTACGGCAAGAGCGGCATTCCGGTCAGCGACCTGTTTCCGCACATCGGCGGAGTGGTCGATGAACTGGCGGTGATCCGCTCGATGACCAGCGAGTTTCCCGAGCACACCAACGCCAACTATTTTCTGCACACCGGCAGTGGCCTGCAGGGCAGGCCGAGCATGGGAGCCTGGACCACCTACGGCCTCGGCAGCGAAAACGATGAGCTGCCCGGTTACATGGTGCTCAACGGCGGCCTGATTCCCCCGGGCGGCCTCGACAACTTCACCAACGGCTTCCTGCCCGCGACCTATCAGGGTTCGGTCGTCAAGCCGAATGCCGTCGGCCTGGCCAACGTGCAGCCCCGGGAAAAGGATCAGTCGCACCAGCTCGCCAAACTCGACCTGGCCCGCCGGCTCGACCAGGGCTTTGCCCGGCGGCTCGCCACCGGTGGCCAGCCGCCTGATGCCCTTGAAAGTGCCATCGCCAACCAAGAGCTGGCTTACCGGATGCAGACCGAGGTGCCCGACCTGCTCGATCTAGCCGGCGAAACTGCCGGCACCAAGCGGGCCTATGGGCTGGAGAGTGACTACAAGCCGACCCAGATCTTTGGCACCGAGTGCCTGCTGGCCCGCCGGATGGTCGAGCGGGGCGTGCGATTCATCGAGCTCACCTGCCCCAAGGTGGGCGGCGACCGCTGGGACCAGCACGGCAACCTCAAGGCTGGCCACGAGAACAACGCCCGGGCGGTTGACCAGCCGATCGCGGCCTTGATCAGCGACCTGCGGCAGCGGGGGCTACTCGACTCGACGCTCGTCGTCTGGAGCGGTGAGTTCGGCCGCACCCCCTTTGCCCAGGGCAAGAACGGCCGCGATCACAACCCGCAGGCCTTCTCACTCTGGCTGGCCGGCGGCGGCGTCAAGGGAGGCACGGTCGTCGGGGCCACCGACGACTATGGCTATCGGGTGGTGGAAAAGAAGTTCATGATCCACGACCTGCACGCCACCATGCTGCACCTGCTGGGCATCGACCACGAGCGGCTGACCTACCGCTTCAGCGGCCGGGACATGCGGCTGACCGACGTGCACGGCCATGTCATGCAAGACGCCCTGGCCTGACCCGCGTCACATAAGCCTGGTTAGGGCAGCCGCTTCACCCGCAGGTCTTTGAAGTGGATGACGCTATCCGGGTCGTGGGCTTGGATAGCGAAGGTGCCGGTAGAGAGTTTGCAACCGGCCATGTTCTTCGGCGGCTGCCAGTCGTCGGGCTCGGTCCAGTCGGTGGTCACTTCGCCGTTGATCTTCACCACAATGTGCTTGCCGTCCACGATGATGTCGTAGTCGTACCATTCGTCATCCTTGACCGGCGACTCGTCGAGCACGTCAGCGACGCCATAGAGCCCGCCGGTCTTTTTGCGGTCGCCGTGGGTCTGGTTGACCTGGCATTCATAGCCGACCGCCGGCCAGCCCGAGTCCTGATACTGCGTATGGAAATAGAGCCCGCTGTTAGCCTTGGGCATGGTCTTGACGGTGGCGTGCCAGTGGAAGCTGGTGAACTGCTCATCGGCCGGATCGTCAGGATCCCCGACCCAGAACAGGTGGCACCGGGGGCCATCGACCACGAGCACACCGTCCTCAACCGTGAACGAGTCGGGGTGTTCGGTGTTCGCCTTCCAGCCGGTCAGGTCCTTGCCGTTGAACATGGTGATCCAGCCAGCGGAACTCGTTTCAGCCGCGGGGGCGACCGATACGAGAATGGTGAACAGGGCGACAGTTGAAAGTGGAATGTGGCAGCGGAGCATGCTCGCAATCTCCTCGGGGGCGAAGCTGACCGAATCCAGACCTACGGCAATGTATCCTGAAAATAGGGTGTGTTGCCAAAGAATTTCAAAGCCAGCTTTACGGGAGCCGGCTGTCAAATTTTCCCGCCAACTTTGGAAACCAGATCGCTTCCGCTGAGGCGATTCCCTCAGCTTGTCGCTCACTACCAGCCGGCGACCGCCCCTGGGGGCTCATCCCCGAAGCGTTCCAGCAGCTGCTCATCCGGCCTGATCGCGAAAGCCTCCACGGGAAGTCCATCCGACCCAAGCGGCCACCGCCGCAGAGTCTCGCGGTCGGTCACAAACCTGATCGGCCACAGCTCTGATCGCTGGCTGCTGAGATTATCAAGACGTGTCCAGTCATCAGCGGCCGCAAACCAATCAGGCCGCACTCGACCGCTGTCGCGATCAAGTTCAATCAGCGGACCGTCAAGCAGATTGCCCTCGCCCTGCCACCGGAGCATCTCGGTAAAGGCCTGCCGGCTGATCGCTTCGCTGTGCAGCAGCAGGACTGCCTGCTGGGCAGCCAGCACGCTGGACCTGGCTTCGACCAGCAGCGAGCTGTCGGCAGGGGCTTCAAGCTCGTCCCAGCGAATGCTGATCAGCCGATCAACAACACCGGTGACCCGTGTCAGCCGCAGCGTGGCCGCGACTGGATCGGCAACTGCCCAGGCCGTGCTCCCTGAAATGATCGTCTGCTCTGCCACCGCAAGGCCGCCTGACGCCGGCTGCCAGTCAACGGCGGCACCGTCCGGGGCATGCAGCTGACTATCGATAAGTTCAAGCTGGTCGCTCTCAGCGGCGATGATACAGCAGGCGTCGCCCTCCACTTCCAGCGTGCAGTCCTCCAGCCGCAGGCTGCCGCCGTCGACGTCGATCAGGCAGCGGGCCTGATCGGCCAGCTCAGCGGAGCCCGAGTCATCTGGTGCGATGAGTTCCAGATCGAGCCCCTCCAGATTCAGGCTTCCGCTAACCCGAAACAGCGACTGCCGGCCAGCGGTGTTACCAGCACGAAGCCGCAGCAGGGGCCGGTCACCGGCAGCCCGCAGGGTGAGCTCGCGGTCACCCAGCTCAAGGCTGGTCAGCTCAATCGTGCCAGCCTCCTCAAGGACGATCGTCGTCCCCGATTCAGCCTCTGCAAGCACTGCCGCCAAGTCGTCGGCAGCTTTACCGGAGACTTCGATGACCGCAGATTCATCCTGGCGACCGAGCCCCGCCATCAGCCCGACCAGCAGGGCAGCCAAAGCAAGCCCGCCAGCCAGTGCTGCCAGCCACCCCGGCCTGCTCGCGCTGCTGCCGGACGCCTGACGGGGCTGCGTGACTGTTGACAAATCTGCCATGCCAGCCATGAGCAACTCTTCGACTTCCGCCGCCGACTGCGGACGGGCCGCCGGTGACGGGGCCAGCAACCGCTCGACCAGCGCCTCAAGCCAGGCCGGCGGCTGCTGGCCGGCAAGCAGTTCGCGAAGCAGACAGCCCATGCTGTAGAGGTCGCAGCGGGCATCGGGCTTGTCGCCGGCAATCACCTCGGGCGGAACGAAGCCGGGCGTGCCGGCTGGCGCCGGAGTCGGCTCCACTTGCAACTGGGCCAGGCCAAAGTCGGTCAGCTTGACCACCGCCGCATCGGCCGAGACCAGCAGGTTGGCCGGCTTGATGTCGCGGTGCAGCAAGCCCCGGGCATGGGCAGCCTGCAGCCCGGCGGCCAGTTTGCGGCCGATCGAAAGCATGGTCGGCAGGTCGAACCGGTGTTGTCGGCCAAGCAGCTCGCTGAGCGGTTCCCCCTCAATCCGTTCCATCACCAGCAACGGCAGCCCCTCGGTTTCGGTGACCGCCAGAATCGTCACCACGTTGGGATGATTCACCGCCGCCGCCGCCCGGGCCTCGGCGAGAAAACGATCCCGGTGCGTTGCTTCAGCTGCCAGCGCCGGGGTAAGAAACTTGATCGCCACCGGCCGATCGAGGGCCTGCTCGCGGCCGGCGAAGACCACGCCCATGCCACCCCTCCCGAGAAACCGGGTGAGCAGATAGTCGCCGACCCGGCCGATGCCGTGCGGCGCCGGCTCAAGCCAGGGCAGCAGATCGGCGTAGGGACAGGCCGAGCGATCTGCCGGCTGTTCGGCCCCGGCCGGTGTCGGCCCGGCTGCCTTGAGCAGGTCAATGGCCGTGTCGAGGGCAGCTGACGCTGGTTTCGGCTGGCTGAGCGCCGGGCCGACTCTGGCAGCGAAGCCCTCTGCAGCCGCGATCGCATCGAGCCGGTCGCGGCAGCGGGTGCAGCGGTCAAGATGGGCTACCATCGCAGCCTCAGCCGCCGGGTCCAGCCGGCCCTCAGCTGCCGCGGCCAGCGTCTCAATCGGCGGACAGGCGGCGGGGTCAGCTGGTGCCATCGACCTGCTCGATCAGGGTGTGCAGCCGGCGGATCACCCGGTTTTTGGCCACATAGACACTGCCGGTCGAGATGCCGAGCCGCTGGGCAGCCTCAGCCGGGCTGACCTGCTCCACCGCCGTCAGCCAGAAGGCCTGCCAGGTCGAGTCCTTGACCTCACGGCGAACCTGCTGGGCCGCCCAGTCGAAAACCACCCGCTGGTATTCTGCCTCGCAGAAGGCGGCGGCGGCATCGGCCTCGCTGCGCTCCAAGGGACTGCCAGCCTCACCGCCCGCCCCCACCGGAACCGGCCGGCCAGCCGGCTGCCGGGCCTGCCGGCCGACGGCTCGTCGGGCCAGGGTCAGCAGCCAGCTGCGAAACCGGCCGGCGTCGGGGTTGTACTGAAACCGCGGCACGCAGCGGGCGAAC
>CALAZQ010000529.1 GCA_937926325.1 uncultured Planctomycetaceae bacterium
ATGAGCTCGAGGGCTGAAAAGGGCTCGATGGTTCGGTCGGGAAACAGCCCGGCGAGTGTCGCCACCGCCGCGGCGTCGGCGGCATGGTCAAACGTCGGCACAATCACCGCACCATTGAGCAAATAAAAATTAAGATAGCTCGCCGGCAGTTGGACGCCGGCAAAGCCAACCCGCGGAGGCAGATCGAGCGGAATTACCTCCAGCTTCCGGCCACGGGCATCGGTGAGGGTTTCGAGCAGTGCCAGATTGGCTGCCAGCGGCCCATGGTTTGGATCGTTCGTGTCGGGCTGGCGGGCAGCCACCACCCGGCCCGGAGCGACGAACCGGGCCAGCTGATCGATGTGGCCATCGGTGTCGTCGCCTGCCAGTTCACCTCCGACCCAGAGCACCTGCGCGATGCCCAGCGACTGCTTGAGGACCGCCGCGAGTTCGTCCCGGCTGAGGCCCGGGTTTCGCCTGGGGTCGTCGATGCAGCGGTGATTGACCAGCAGCGTGCCCTCACCGTCGGTCTCGATCGCGCCGCCCTCCAGCACGATGCCGGGCCGCACCGTGTCGAGGCCGAGGTGGGCCGCAATCTGGCCAGCCACGGCGGCATCGGCATCCCAGGGTGGATACTTGCCCCCCCAGGCGTTGAAGTCGAAGACGACTGCCCGCAGCGGCCCACCAGCGGCAGACGTGAGGAAGATCGGCCCGGTGTCTCGCAGCCACGAATCGCTGGTGGGAATGTCGATCAGCTCGACGTTGGTGATGCCCTGCAGCTCCGCCCTGGCATCATCAAGCACCGGCCCGGTGCCGATCACCCGAACCGGCTCGTAGCCGGCCACCAGCCGCACCAGCCGGACAAAAGCCCGGGGAATGTCAGCAAAATCACCCAGAAAGGTCTGTCGCCGATGCGGCCAGGCCAGCCAGGTGGCTGCGTGCGGCTCCCACTCAGCCGGCAGGCGATAGCCGGCAGCTGGCTGCGAAGCTCGCGCGGCAGCCGGCATCAGGCCTCTCCCCAGCGGGCCAGCAGACCGCCATAGGCATCGATGCGGCGGTCTCGAAAGAAGGGCCAGCGGGTCCGCGACCATTCGATGCGGCTGAGGTCACAGTCAACCACAAGCACGGCCGGATCATCGTGGCCGGCAATCTCCAGCCGCTGGCCGTTGGGCGCATAGACCACGCTCGCACCCCAGAACCGTAGCGGCCCCTCGCGGCCGGTGCGGTTGACCGCGACCACGAAGACCCCGTTGGCGATGGCATGGCTTTTGAGCATCGTGTCCCACGATTCATACTGCTCGGCATGGAGCGGCTCTTCACCATCAAGCCAGCCGATGGCGGTGGGATAGAACAACACCTCAGCTCCGGCCAGCGCCGTCAGCCGCGCGGCCTCGGGATACCACTGATCCCAGCAGACCAATGGCCCGACCCGTAGCCGGCTGGTCGGCACGCTGACAAAGCCCGTGTCGCCCGGCGCGAAATAGAACTTCTCGTAATAGTGCGGATCGTCAGGGATGTGCATCTTGCGATAGGTCCCCGCCAGCGATCCGTCGGCATCAAACACGACCGCGGTGTTATGAAACAGCCCGTGGCTCCGCCGCTCGAAGACGCTGCCGACGAGTACCACGCCCTGCTCTCGGGCGGCGGCAGCCAAGCGATCAGTCAGCGGGCCAGGCACTCCCTCTGCCTCAGCAAAGCGATCATGGTCTTCGGACTGGCAGGGGTATTCGCCGGCGAAGAGCTCCTGCAGGCAGACGACGTCTGCACCTCGTGCTTTGGCGGCGGCGATACCCGCAAGGGCCTGTTCAATGTTGACTTCACGGTCGGCCGTACAGGCTGCCTGAACCAGCCCCAGCCGCAGGCTCCGGCCGGCCGGCGGGGACATCAGGCCACCACTTCCTGCCGCTCAGTCAGCCGCGCCGCCGGCACCGGGAACTGCTCGGCCAGTTCCGCCACCTCACGGCGGGTGCTGGTAATCACCTGCTCGTCCTCGGGCGCCTTCAGCACCCGCAGAATCCAGTCCGCCACCCGCCGCATCTCATCAGCTCCCATGCCGCGGGTGGTGAGCGCCGGAGTACCCAGCCGGATGCCCGAAGGATCGACCGGCTTCCGCTCATCGTAGGGAATCATGTTCTTGTTGCAGGTAATGCCACAACGGTCGAGCGCCTCTTCAGCCAGTTTGCCGCCCAGGCCCAGCGGGGTGACGTCAACCAGCATCAGATGGTTGTCGGTGCCGCCGCTGACCAGCTTCACGCCACCAGCCGCCAGCCCGGCGGCGAGCGTCCGGGCATTATCGATGACCTGCTGGGCATAGGCCCTGAAGTCGGGCCGCAGGGCTTCGGCAAAGGCAACCGCCTTGCCGGCGATCACGTGCATCAATGGCCCACCCTGGGTGCCGGGAAAGACCGAACGGTCGAGGTCCTTGGCATGCTCGGCCCGGCACATGGCAATACCCCCACGCGGCCCCCGCAGGGTCTTGTGGGTGGTGCTGGTGACAAAGTCGGCCACCGGCACGGGGCTGTTGTGGATGCCGGCGGCGACCAGCCCGGCATAGTGGGCCATATCGACCAGCAGCTTCGCCCCGACCTCACGGGCAATCTCGGCAAAGCGATCGTGGGGAATCTCCCGGGGGTAGGCGCTGGCCCCGGCGACGATCAGCTTCGGCTTGTGCTCCCGGGCGAGGCTGGCGATTTGGTCAAAGTCGAGCAGATGATCGTCCCGCCGGACGCCGTAGTGGACAAACCGGTAGAAAATCCCCGAACTGTTCAGCCGCATGCCGTGGGTGAGGTGCCCGCCATGAGCGAGGTCGAAGGCCAGCACGGTGTCGCCCGGCTGGATGGCGGCCAGGTAGACCGCCGAATTGGCCTGACTGCCGGAGTGGGGCTGCACATTGGCATGCTCGGCCCCGAAAAGCTGCTTGGCCCGGTCGCGGGCCAGATCCTCAACCTTGTCAACGAACTCACAGCCGCCGTAGTACCGCCGGCCGGGATAGCCCTCGGCGTACTTATTCGTCAGCACGCTGCCCACCGCCTGCATCACGGCGGGACTGGTGAAGTTCTCGCTGGCGATCATCTCCAGACCTTCGGCCTGGCGGGTCTGTTCGTCGGCAATGGCCGACCAGATCTCAGGATCTTCCAGTTCGACAAAATTCACGCGTCACCTCCTGGGGCTGTGCTGGCGGCGGGCCGACGACGATCGGTCTATCCAATCCAAACCATTGTGCGGGGGTGGCGGTGAGGCGTCAACGAATACCGCCAATCAGGGCAACCGGAGCGGCTCCGGCATAAAGGTCACGATCGGAATCAGGCAGGAGGCGAGCCCCAGCGCCTGCCGCCAGGGGTCGAGCGGCCGGCCCTCGTCGCGGATCGGCGGATGGTCCGCCCCCATGAAGGCGATGATCACCACCATGGCCACCCAATGATAGCCACCGAAAACAACGATGCCGCCGATCGCCGCCAGCAGCACCGCCCGGGTGACCAGGTGCGACCGCCGGCCAAACAGGGCGTGGCAGACATGCCCACCGTCGAGTTGGCTGATCGGAATCATATTCAGCCCCGTCACCAGCAACCCGACCCAGCCCGCCATCAGCAGCGCATTGGGGGCCAGGGTCTGCCCCGGAGCCAGGTCGGGCCTGATCAGGGCCAGCAGCCACTGGCCGAGCAGTGGCTGGGCGAACGGGTTGAACGCATCTGGCACCCCGCTGGCCATGCCGGCGGCCAGCACCGGCACCGCCACCGCGAGGCCGGCCAGGGGGCCAGCCAAGGCGATGTCAAACAGCTGCCGGCGGTCGGCCCGTGAGCCCTCCATCCCGATCACCGCCCCCAGCGTGCCGGTCAGCATCACCGGCACCGGCAGAAAGAAGGGCAACGTCGCGGGTATCCGATGCCGCCGAGCCGCCAGAAAATGCCCTGCCTCGTGGGCGGTCAGAATCGCCATCACTGCCAGCATGTAGGCCAGGCCCCGCGGCCAGTGCTGGCCGACGTCGGCCCAGAAGGTGTCATCCAGCCCAAGGACCAGCGGCTGCCAGCCGACCGTGCCGGCGGCAAAGGTGGTCAGGCACGTTCCCAAATAGAGATAGATCTGCAGCCGCAGCCGCCCCGCGGGTGGCTGATTGGGCCGATGCCGCGGCGGCAGCCAGCCGGGCGGCAGGCTGGCTGCGGCCAGCTGGTCAGGCCCGAGGGGGACCATCTCATCGCCATGATCAGCAGGAGCAGTATCGAGGGAATCAGTCATGCCACCCATCAGGATACCCGTTCAGGAGACCGGCAGGCTGGTAGACTGCTCCGGAGGCTTCTTGAAGCCACGTCCGTTCCCCCGGCACCCCCTCACGCCCGCCCATGAACGCTTCGAATACTGCCGATCTTGCGGAAACTACCACGGCCACCGCGAGCCAGCCCCCCGGCATCCGTCGCCAGCTTGCCGGCGTTGATGTCCGCGAACTGGCCGAATGCTACGGCACGCCGCTGTACGTCTACGACGCCGCCGTCATCCGTCAGCGATGTGCCGATCTGGCGGCCTGGGACACCGTGCGGTTCGCCCAGAAGGCCTGCTCGAATCTGGCCGTGCTCGATCTGGTCCGTCGGGCAGGGGTGCTGGTCGATGCGGTCAGCCACGGCGAAATTGCCCGGGCACTGGCCGCCGGCTACCCCACCGCACCAGCGGCAACCACCGATGGCCTGCCACCAGCCCATCCGATCGTCTACACAGCCGACATCTTCGACCGCGAGAGCCTCGAAGCGGTTGTGCAGCACGGCATTCACGTCAACTGCGGCTCAGCCGACATGCTCGAGCAGTTGGCTGAACGGGTGCCGGGGGCCGATGTCACCCTCCGAATCAACCCGGGCTTCGGCCATGGCCACAGCCAGAAGACCAACACCGGTGGCGAAGGCTCAAAGCATGGCATCTGGCATGAGGAGGTGCCCGATGCCCTCCGCCGAGCCGAGTGGGCGGGGCTGGCGGTCACCGGGTTGCACATGCACATCGGCAGCGGCACCGATCTGGCCCATCTGGCCACTGTGGCCGAGGCCCTGGAGAAAACAGCCCGGGAAATCGGCCGGTCGCTCACCACCATCAGTGCCGGTGGTGGCCTGCCGGTGCCCTACCGACCTGAGGAGACCCGGGCCGATCTGTCGGGCTACTTCGAGCTCTGGGACGCCACCCGCAAACGGCTGGAAGACGCCTTCGGCCATCGGATTCGCCTGGAGATCGAACCGGGCCGCTACCTGACCGCTGAGGCCGGTACCCTGATCACCGAGGTGCGGGCGATCAAGCGACAGGGCAGCAAGAAATACCTGCTCGTCGATGCCGGCTTTCACACGCTGGCCCGGCCGGTGCTGTACGGGTCGTACCATCCGATGAGTCTCTGCCCGGCGGCCAGCAGCGTGCCCGACAGCCTCGAGCCCGTGGCGGTCGGCGGTCCGCTCTGCGAGTCGGGCGATATCTTCACGCAGGAAGAGGGGGGCTTTGTCAGCACTCGCGACCTGCCGCCGGCCCGCGTCGGGGATCTGCTGCTGCTGGAGGTGGCCGGTGCCTACGGCTTTGTGATGGCCAGCAACTACAACTCTAAGCCGCTGCCGGCCGAGGTACTGCTCGACGGCGGCGAGGCCCGGCTGGTGCGAGCTCGGCAGACCGCCGAGGAACTGTTCCGCGGTGAATCGACAAGCGGCCTGCCCGCAAGCCCCTGACAAGCCCGAGCGGTGAATCGGTTTGGCCGGTCGATTTTTCGCGGCTATAGTGGGGGAAATTCAGATCCGGCACCCTTCTTTACCGATACTGAAACTATGCCAAAGCAGGGCCCCCGCAAAAAACTGCCGAAAGAGTTGGCCGTCATTAACGCCGACAACTGCACCGGCTGCGAGTCATGTCTGGAAGTCTGTCCCGTTGACTGCATTTTCAAGGTGCAGCAGTACGACCAGTTCCACAACCTGCAAAGCTGGTGCGAAATTGACATCGAACGGTGCGTGGGCTGCGAGGTCTGCGTCCACATTCCCGGCAAAAAGTCGAATCCCTACGATCTCAAGGTCTGTCCATGGGATGCGATCGAAATGGTGCCGACCGAAGAGGTTGCTGTCGCCGTCGCCCAGATGGGTGGGCCGCCGGAATATGTCGAGGCCAACTGGGAGCGGCTGGTCGATACCGCCCAGCACCTCGCCGAATTAAAAGCCGGTAGCTGACCGGCGACAGCGGTTGCCACAGCCGGCCACTCCCATCACCACCCGCTTGGCAAGCACCTCCCTCACCAGTATAGTGAACACAGTTTCACTCACCTGGAGGTGCGGTTATGCAAGCCGGCGTCGATTCCATTGCTGCAGTGGCAGCGGACGAACAGCATCTGCTCGGCCGACTGCGGTTGGCGTCTGTCCCCGGCCTCGGCAGCCCCTTGCGGCGGCGGCTGTTGGCCCGGTTCGGCTCAGCCGAAGCGATCTTTGCGGCCGACCAACGAGCCCTCACCGCCGTGGAAAAGGTGACGCCCACGGTCGCCGCTGCCATCACCGAGCATGCCGGTGCCGCAGCTGCCGAGCAGCTGCTGGCCGACTGCCGGCGGCACCGGATCGACATCCTGCCGGAGGGCTCGCCCGGCTACCCCCGGCTGCTGTCGCAGATCGACGACCCTCCCGACATCCTCTATCTGCGGGGGCAGCTTGAGCCGACCGATGGCCTCGCGGTGGCCATCGTTGGAGCCCGGCATGCCACGGCCTACGGAAAGCGGGCGGCCGAACAGTTGGCCGGGGGGCTGGCCCGGGCCGGCTGCACGGTCATCAGCGGGCTGGCCCGAGGCATCGACGCCGCCGCGCACCGCGGCGCGATTGCCGCCGGTGGCCGTACCCTGGCGGTACTGGGCAGCGGGCTGCTTGAGGTCTATCCACCGGAGCACCGCGAGTTGGCCCTTGAGGTCAGCGAACACGGGGCGGTCATCAGCGAGTGCCCGCCGTTTGCCCAGCCGCATGCCGGGGCTTTTCCCCGCCGCAACCGCATTGTTTCTGGCCTCTCGCTCGGCACGGTGGTCGTGCAGGCCTCGGGCCGGTCCGGGGCCCTGATCACCGCCCGGCTGGCAGGCGAGCAGGGCCGCGAGGTCTTTGCGGTGCCCGGTCCGATCGACTGCCGGGTGTCCGCCGGCTGTCACAAGCTGATCCGTGACGGGGCCACCCTGGTGACGAACGTCGATGAAATTCTGGAGGAACTCGGGCCCCTGTTTGAAACGGTGACCGACGCCGCCGGCCGTGAGGTGCGGCACCCGGCCGAACTGCAACTGGATGAGCTTGAGCGGCAGGTTCTCGACGCCATCGACCGTACCGCTGACGGTGATCCGACCGCCGACATCGACGCTGTCGGTGAGACGGCCGACCTCGAACCGTCGCGGCTGCTGGCGACGCTTGCCGCCCTCGAGATCCGCCGGCTGATCCGCCGGATTCCGGGCAATCGGGTTGAGCGGGTGTAGCTATTCCCGCCACCGGTCAGCGGCGTCTGACCCCGCCCCTTTTTCTTCCGGGGCCATCGCCCGTAGAATCCCGCACATGGATACAACGCTCTTTCATCGTGCAGACGAGATTCACGGCCGGCTCCTTCAACTGCGAGACTCTCTTTGACTACGCTGGCCGCACAGCCGCTGCCGCCCGGCTTGAAGAGCGGATGGGTGAGGCCGACTTCTGGAACGATGCCGACAAGGCCCAGGCGACGGTCGCTGAGCTAAAGCAGATCAACGCTGTTCTGAAGCCGCTGGATGAAACCATCACGGCGGCCGGCGATCTAGAGGCACTGGGTGAACTGGTCCGCGAGGACGATTCGCTCGAGGCTGAGTTCCTGGCCGAGGTCGAACGGGTCGAGAAGCTTGTTGACCAGTTGGAGCTGACCTCGCTTTTGTCCGGGCCGCACGATGCCTGCGATGCCCTGATCTCGATTCATGCCCGTGACGGTGGCACCGACGCCAACGACTGGGCTGAGATGCTGCTGCGGATGTACACCGCCTGGGCCAACAAACGCGATCTCGGCGTCGAGCTGCTCGACCGGCAGGACGACGACGTCGCCGGCATCCAGAACGCCACGATCGCCATCCGGGGCCCGTGGGCCTATGGCTATCTCCGCGGCGAGATGGGCATTCACCGGCTGGTGCGGATCAGCCCCTTCAACGCCGAAGGCAAGCGGCAGACCAGCTTTGCGGCGGTCGACGTCTCACCTGAAATCAGTGACGACGACACCGACATTGAGATCCGGGACGAGGACATTCGCGAAGATGTCTTCCGGGCCAGCGGGGCCGGCGGCCAGCACGTCAACAAAACCTCCAGCGCCATCCGGCTGACCCACTTTCCCTCCGGCATTGTCGTGCAGTGCCAGAGCGAGCGGAGCCAGCACAAGAACCGGGCCACGGCCATCAAAATGCTGCGGTCGCGGCTGGCCCGCCTCGAGGAGGAAAAACGGGAGGCCGAGCAGCTGGCGAAATACAAACTGCAGCCCAAAACCGGCTTTGGCTCACAGATTCGCAACTATTTTTTGCATCCCGACCAGCGGGTCAAGGATCAGCGAACCGGCCACTACGTCGGCAATTTTCAGAGTGTGCTTGACGGCAACCTCGATGGCTTCCTCGATGCCTACCTGCGGTGGAAGGCCTCTGATGCCGCCCCGGTGGCGGCTGACGAGTAAGCAGACGGCCTGACTGGACGTTTTTTCCTGGGCAGGATAGAGTTCGGGCCAGTCAACAACCGTTTTCCACAGGAACCCCATGGCGGAAAAAGAACAGGCTCTCGAGGTCGAGGGCGTCGTCACCCAAGCCCTGGCCAACACGAGATTTCGTGTACAGATTCAGGGTGGCCACATTGTCAATGCTCATGTGGCCGGCAAGATGCGGAAGAACTTCATCAGAATCGTTCCGGGCGACAAGGTCCGGGTCGAACTCTCGCCCTACGATCTGACCAAGGGCCGGATCACCTTCCGCGAACGGTGATCTACAAAGCCGCGACTCAGTCGGCTTCCGGCTTTTCGTTGGTGGCCGGACCGGGCGACTCGGCGGGCGGATGACTCGCCGGGCCGTCTGTTGCCGCCGCGGCTCGGGCTGGCAATTGATGCTCAGGCTCGTCCCCCACCGAAGGCTCTGAAGCCGGAAGTGTCGGCTCAGTTGCCGGGGCAGCCGGCGATGGCTCGTTCGTTCCGCCGCCGGACGGCTCCGCCGGCTGTCCGCTGTCCTCACTCGCCGGCAGTGAAACCGGGGCACTCGTCGCCACCACCGCATCAGCGGTTGCTTCAGCTTCGACCGCTTCGTTCGCGACCGGTTTTTTCTTCCGCTTGCGTGGCTTTTCTGCCAGCCCGTCGCTCGGTTCGCGTTGGGTCTCGAAAAACTGCTTGAGATCGCCAAACGTCCGCAGTGGCTCGCGGCCGGTCTTCATGTTCTCGCTGAGCGGCTTTGCTGGCTCCCGCCCGCGGCTTGACGTATACACCCGCGGCCTCTGGGGCTGCTCGCGGCGGCGGTCTCCGCCGCGGGGCTTCCGGCGTTCCCGCCGATCACCGGTCGGCCGTGGGGTGCCCGCCGCTCCCTGCTCGACTGGCTTCCGCGATTCGTCCTTCCTCTTCCGGCCGTTTCGAGGCCGACCCCGGCCCTGGTCGGCCGGGCGTCGCTTTGCGTTCGGGTCGATCATGGTCAGGGCGACCCGACGGCGGTTCTTGTCGAGTTCCAACACCCAAACCCTGACTGCCTGGCCGACGACCACGGCCGCATGCGGGTCACGGATAAAGCCACTCGACAACTGGCTGATGTGCACGAGCCCGCTGTCGTGCAGGCCGATGTCGATGAAGGCCCCGAAATCGACCACATTCAGGACACTGCCCCGCAGTTCCATGCCAACCTCGAGGTCTTCGAACTTGAGCACCCCTTGCTTGAACAGTGGCTCTGGCAGGTCTTCCCGGGGGTCACGGCCGGGCCGCTTGAACTGCTCAACGATGTCCGCCAGCAACAGGCGGCCGACACCCAGCTCATCGGCCACCGCCACCAAATCGACGGTACCGATCGCTGCGGCGATCTCCCGCTGCTTCTCACGGTCTCCGAGGTCGGCAGTCGTATGGCCGAGTTTTTCCAATAGTCGTGCGGCCACCGGGTAACTCTCAGGGTGAATCCAGGTGGCGTCGAGGGGGTTTGCCCCGTCGGAAATTTTGAGAAAGCCGACCGCCTGCACATAGGCGGCGTCCCCAAACCCGGGCACCTCACGAAACTGCTCCCGCGAGGTGAACGCTCCCTTGGCTGCCCGCCAGTCAACGATGCCCCGGGCCACTGCCTGGTTCAATCCCGCCACATATCGCAGCAGCGCGGGGCTGGCGGTATTGACATCGACCCCGACGTAGTTCACGCAGCCCTCGACCACCGCGTCGAGTGAGGCGTGGAGATGCCGGGCCTTGACGTCGTGCTGGTAGAGGCCGACCCCGATGTTGGCCGGCTCAATCTTGACCAGTTCCGACAACGGATCGAGCAGCCGTCGGCCAATGGAGACCGCCCCCCGGTAGGCAGCCTCGAACTCGGGCAGTTCCTCCCGGGCGTACTCGCTGGTGGAGTAAACGCTGGCACCAGCCTCGTTGACGATGACATAGGCGACCGCCTGTTCCTGCAGGTCACCGGCAACCAGTTCGGCCAGCAGCGACTCAACCTCGCGGCCGGCGGTCCCGTTGCCGACGGCAATGACGTTACAGCCATGCTCCCGCACCAGCTCGACGATCCGGGTGGCGGCTGCTGCCCGCTGCTCCGCCTTGCCGATGATGTGCAGGATCTCTTGCGCAAGAGGCTTGCCACAGGCGTCGAGCACGACAGCCTTGCAGCCACTCTTGAAGCCGGGGTCGATGGCCAGCACAACCCTGCCGGTCACGGGTGGCTGAAGCAACAGGTTCCGCAGGTTCCGGGCGAATACCGCAGTTGCATGTTCTTCCGAGGTATCGGTCATCTCCCGCCGTACCTCACGCTCGAGGCTGGGCAGAATCAGCCGGGCGAGGGCATCGCGGCAGCACTCCCTCAAGAAGTCGATGTGGGGATGTTCAGCCGGCAGCAGCAACTCATCGGCAACGGCCTGAATGGTCTCTGTGGGCCCTTCGACCCGCACCCGGAGAACCTTGGCACGCTCACCGCGGTTCATGGCCAGCACCCGATGCGGTGGCACCTTTTGGATTTGTTCGTTGAAGTCGAAGTAGTCACGAAAATGTTTGGCCGCCTTCGATTGCGGTTTGCCCGGCGTTTCGATCCGCTGGCTTCGCAACCGCCCCTCGGCAAACAGCAGCTTTCGTAGTCGCTGCCGCAGATCGGCCCGTTCACTGAACCAGTCGGCAATAATGTGCCCGACCCCGAGCAGGGCATCGGCATTGGTTGCGACACCCACATCGGCATCAACAAAGTCGGCCGCCCGCGTCTCGAGCACGGCCGCCTGGGGATCGCCCGCCACAATCTCCTTCGCCAGTGGCTCCAGCCGTCGTTGCTTTGCCTGCTCGGCCAGAGAAAGCCGTCGGGGCTTGAAGGGCAGGTAGAGGTCCTCAAGCAGTTTGGGGTTTTCGGCCGTCTCGATCTGCTGCTGCAGTTCCGGTGTCAGCCTGCCCTGCCCCTCAATCGTCCGCAGGATCGTCTGCTTGCGGTCCGCCAGTTGCCGGGCCCGGGCAATCGCACCGGCAACCGCCCGGATCTGCAATTCGTCGAGACCACCCGTCTGGTCCCGCCGGTACCGGGTGATGAACGGAACCGTGTTGCCCTGATCGAGCAGTTCGATCGTGGCGACCACCCCGGCCTCGGGCAGGCCCAGCCGATTGGAGAGCTTCTCCAGGTCAATGACGGCCGTGAAAACCATTGCTTCCCGCCGTTTCAAACCCCGAGCGATCCGGCCTGGTCCCGTCGGACCGAAGGACGGCAGCCGCGGCCGCCGGAGCAGACTGTCTGCCGGAGCAAAGAGTGACAAAACCGACTGCAGAGGGTAGCCACCAACAAACTCGCGGACGGGCAAAAGAGGCTGAACGCTCGGCGAAATTCGCCAAAACCAGCCCAGACTGTAGAGCCAGCCGCCTCATCGTGTCAAACACCGTGGCTTCCCGCCCTTGGCCAGGCCCACTCTTGGGGTCTCCCTGACCTTGACAGCCTGACCGACAGCGAACTACTCACCCTCCTGATTCACCCGTTCACGGCCCCAAGTCGGGTGGAGTCCTGCCGAAAAAATGGATTGGAGTACCTGGGCCGATCGTGACGATTTCCTTGAAACGATGCGACTGTCGAACCAGCCGCAGTCCCCTGACGCCCTGCGGAGAACCTGCGGCAATGACATCCGGCCACTTTTCCACGCCCGCCGACGAATCGATGCCGAATACCGACCTGCTCCCCAGCGTTCCCCTGCTCGCCATCGACCGGCAGAACGGCCCGCTGCGGGAACAGTTCCGTCTGGTGATCGATCAGGTCTGTGATTCCGGTCGATTTGTCCTCGGACCAGACGTCGCAGCCCTCGAGAGCGAACTGGCCGCCGCGCTCGATGTACCCCACGTGATCGGCTGCGCCTCCGGCAGTGACAGCCTCCTGCTGGCCCTGATGGCTCTCGGCCTGGAGGCGGGCGATGAAGTGATTCTGCCGAGCTACACCTTCTTCGCGACGGCCAGCGCGGTCACCCGACTTGGTGGCATTCCGGTGTTTGCCGACATTGACCCGGTGACCTACCTGATCGACCCCGAAGATGTTGCCCGCCGGATCGGCCCCCGTACCCGGGCGATCATGCCGGTGCACCTGTTTGGCCAGACGGCCGATATGGATGCTCTGCTGCCCCTCGCTGAGGCCGCCGGCCTGCCCGTGATCGAAGACGCGGCCCAGTCGATCCTCTCGACCTGGCACGGCCGCTGCACGGGCGGCATCGGCGACGTCGGCTGCTTTAGTTTCTATCCGACCAAGAACCTCGGTGGCTTTGGTGATGGCGGCTTTCTGACCACCACCCGCGCTGATCTGGCCGACTCGCTACGGAAGCTGCGGGTGCATGGCATGGAGCCGCGGTACTACCACGATGTGGTTGGCATCAACAGCCGCCTTGACTCGCTGCAGGCAGCAGTGTTGCGGATCAAACTGCCGCACCTCGATGCCTGGACCACTGACCGCGAGCGGAACGCCGCCCGGTATGCCGACCTCTTTACCCGCTGCGGGCTGACTGACGTCATCACCCTGCCGCAGGCCGATGCCCGCGGCCGCCATGTCTGGAATCAGTACGTCATTCGGGTTGCCCACGGCCAACGGGATGCCCTCCGGGCCCACCTGGCCGCAGCCAAGGTCGGCACCGAGATCTACTACCCGGTGCCGCTGCATCAGCAGCAGTGCTTTGCGTATCTCGGCTGGCAGACCGGAGACCTGCCGGTCACCGAACAGGCAGCCCTCGAGACCCTGGCCCTGCCGATCTTTCCGGAACTCGAACCGCAGGAACAACTCACCGTGGTCGGTCGGATCGCCGAGTTCTTCGGCCGCTCACCCGTGCCGGCGGATATCGCCCATGCGGAGGCCGGCAGCGACGGGATCGCAAAGCCGAAGCAGTTCGGCCGCACCGGCCTGATCGGCCGGGCAGACGAGGTGCGGTGCTAGTTACACGCGGAAAAGGCCCTCCATGGCCCTTTTCCGCTTGAGCGATGCTGCGAACGCCAAGGGTTCGCAG
>CALAZQ010000530.1 GCA_937926325.1 uncultured Planctomycetaceae bacterium
GTGAAGAAGATCGAGCCGCAGAGCAGGATGAGCACGATCAGCGGAATCGGCACCGCCTGCACCGGCACCCAGAAGAGGACTGCCTCCATGTAGCCGACCACAACGCCAAACCGGGCGTCGATAACCTCGGCGATGGTGGCACCGCCGGCCTCGACAGCCACCGCCGCGACCGGACCATCTGCTGACTCAGCCGTCGCGGCCGCCGGCTCAGTGGCCAGCAGCGGGGCCCCGGTCAGGCAGGCCCCCCAGAGCACCCCCCAAATTATGATCAGCGAACGACAGGTGAGCATCAACAGCGGCATCCTGCAGAAGAACACAAATCCCGATCCTGCAGAATACGCCCCAAACAGGCCTGCTGCCAACGTCTGCTGACGGCCACGGGTGCCGCACCACGGCAGCCGGCCACTGCCCAGAGCCCGTCCCCAAGCGGTTGCCTACAGTGACAATTGGTGTTCGGCACGGTATGTGCCCCACCGAACGGGAGGTATCTCTCTTGCCTCTCCCTCTGGGAGAGGCCGGCCGCAGGCCGGGTGAGGGTGCCTTCCGCTGCGGAACGTTCGACGAAAGCACCCTCACCCCGGCCCTCTCCCAGCGGGAGAGGGAGAACGAAAAGAGACAGCTGCGCCGCAAAATCAGGGCAGCAGAATTGGTGCCGAACCCCACTGTCTACAGTGGTGAGTGCTCGCATCTTTGTCTGCCTGCTCACGCCGTTCACTCGCCATCTGCCCTCATGTCCATGCAGCCACCACCCCTCTGCGTCTGGCTCAAGCGTGACCTGCGGGTGACCGACCAGGCCGCCCTGGCCACGGCGGCCGAGCGGTCGCGGGGGGCGGGGGTCTTCGCCGTCTTTCTCTACGAGCCGGAGATCCTCAGTCAGCCCGAGTGGAGCCCGGCCCACACCGCCTTTCAGCGGGAATGCCTGGCCGACCTTCAGCCGGCACTCGCCCGGCTTGGCGTTCCGCTTGTCACCCGCCAGGGTGAAGCGGTGGCCATGCTTGAACAGCTGCGGCAGGAGACCGGCTTTGTCGAGCTCTTTGCCCATGAGGAGACCGGCACGGCCGTCAGCTATGCCCGCGACCGGCGGGTGCGACGCTGGGCCCGGGAGGCCGGCGTGCGGTTTCTGGAACTGCCCCAGACTGGCGTGGTCCGGCGGCTGGCCTCCCGCAACGGCTGGAACCGCCACTGGGAAGACCGCATGGAAAGCCCGCAGGCGGTGCTGCGGCCACCGGCCCGTGGTCCGGCAACCGAGACGCTCGCACGGCTGCCGACCGCCGGCCTGCTGGGGCCGGCTGACCTCGGCCAGCCGCCCGACACGCTCGACCGGCAGCCGGGTGGCGAACGGGCGGCCGCCGATGTGCTTGATGACTTTCTCAGCCGCCGTGGCCGGTTCTATTCCGGCGGCATCTCCTCGCCGCTGACGGCGGCGACCGCCTGCTCACGGCTGTCGGCCCACCTCGCCTTCGGAGCAGTCTCGATCCGGCGGGTCTGGCAGGCCAGCGAGGCGAGGCGGCTGGAGGTCAAGGCGGCCCTGGCGACCACCGGCGATCGGCACGACCGGTTTGCCCTGCGGGCCTGGCAGCGGAGCCTGAAGGCGATGCAGTCGCGGCTGCACTGGCACTGCCACTTCATGCAGAAGCTGGAAGACGAGCCAGCCATCGAGCAGGGCAACATGTGGCGGGCGGCCGATGGATTGCGAGAGGCAGAGTTCTCACAGCCGCGGTTTGCGGCCTGGGCCACGGGCCGCACCGGCTATCCCCTGGTCGATGCCTGTATGCGAAGCCTGCTGGCCACCGGCTGGCTGACCTTTCGGATGCGGGCGCTGTTGGTATCGTTTGCCAGCTATTCCCTCTGGCTGCACTGGCGGCCGACGGGCCTGCACCTCGCGCGGCAGTTTCTCGATTTCGAACCGGGCATCCACTGGTCGCAGCTGCAGATGCAAAGCGGCACCACCGGCATCAACACCCTGCGGATCTACAACCCCGACAAGCAGGCAATCGAGCAGGACCCTGACGGTGTCTTCATCCGGCGGTGGCTGCCCGAACTCGCGGACGTGCCCGTTGCCCACATCCACCAGCCCTGGACCATGCCGGCGGCGGTACAGCAGACAAGCGGCTGCCTGATTGGCCGCGACTATCCTGAGCCGATCGTTGACCACACCCTCGCCCTCCGGGCCGCCAAGGCCCGTTTCTCAGCCCTGCGGCACGACCCGGCTGCTCGGGCCGAGGCCCGCGACGTGGCCGACCGGCACGGCAGCCGCCGTGACCGTCGCGGGGCGATGCAGCAGGATCCGGTCCGCCGCGAACTGCAGGGCAGCGGACAACGCCGACGGCAGCGGCGGAGGCCGGCCACTGATGGGCAGCGAACCTTTTCGTTTCTCACCGACGAGACCGAGGACTGACCGATGGCGAAGCGGCCATTGCCGACCAAGGTCTGCGTCACCTGCGGCCGGCCGTTTTGCTGGCGGAAGAAGTGGGCCCGCTGTTGGGACCAGGTCCGCTACTGCTCAGACCGCTGCCGGCTGGCGGCTCGTCAGACCGGTGCCGAGGGCAGGGCCCGCGGATAGGGCGGCACCTCGCGGGGCGGCAGTTCGACACCGAACTCCGCCTCCCATTCAGCCCGCTCAGCATCATCAGCATAGTAAGTCAGCCAGATCAGCGACTCGGCCACCGGTTCGGGCAGCCATTGGCCAAACTCGAGTTCAGGGGTCCGGCCGGTGGTGCTGCAGTCCCAATGGAAATAGTTGTCGGGCAGATCGACCCGCTTGACCGGGGTCGGCAGCAGTTCTCGCCGGATCAGCCGGTAGAGTTCACGATCAGAGAGATGGTCGGTGAAGTCGAGCACGATCCGCCGGGCATAGAGCCGCTCGATTGTCTGCCAGAGCCGGTCCCGCAGCTGGTCGTCATCGAGGCTACAGGCGGCGGGCAGCGTCAGCGGAGGATCGAACCAGCGGGCCACCGGGGCGAGTGGGGCATGCTCCCAGGCCAGCATCGACTCGAGGTAGCGGTTCTCAACTTCGGTCGGCATGCTGCGAAAGTCGATGTCGCCGATGGTTTCGTCGTCGAGGTAGGGCTCGATCGCGTCCCGGAGTTCGGCGTTCTGCAGCAGGCATTCGATTTCGGCAGAGCTCGGTGCGTTGGAATATCGCATGGAGGCCAAGTCCTTCGAGGCGGCATGGCCCCGGAAAACTCGGCGTTCGTCGCCGCTCGCTTCCCGGGCCTTTCCTGCGACAGTACCAACGCCGCTGGGCGACGCAACGAATCAGCCGGCAATTTTCCGGGGAAAAACCGTCGCTGCTTCGGCACGACCGCTACGAACTGACGAGTTTCCGCCGACGGTTTTGTCCCCCACGTCTTCCCGGTATTGCCAAACGGCCCAGCAACCCGCCCACATCTCCAGCCACCGGCAGCCGGACTTCAGCAGATGATCACACGGAGGCACAGAGGCACAGAGAAGGCGGCCGCCGGAAAGGAAGCCAGGAGCGGAAGCGACTGGACACGTGCCACACCGGAGGCCGCCACAACCTGCGCCGC
>CALAZQ010000531.1 GCA_937926325.1 uncultured Planctomycetaceae bacterium
TCGCAATGCCGTTGATGAGTGGATCTGTGAAGTCGGCAACTTCCCCGTAGTCGGCAAACTTCGGTCAGGTTCCGGTGCTAGTGGAGTAACGTTGCTTAGCACACGACGATGAGGGGTTGAGCTGTATTGATCCCATGGTGCAATTATAAACTAAGAAGTCAACTAAGAAAAGGTTCCGTTGCTCGATGAGGATGTTGGCCCTTGTCCACCCGCGTCCAGCTCACGCAGACCCGCTCGGGCCAGGTGCGGTCGATCTGGGCTTGGGAAAGGCCCGCAGCATCAAGCAGCTGCCGGTATTCCGCCGCAGTGCGGGCTGCCTTTACCGAGAGTGGGCCATCGACCCGGGCCACCCGCGAACGGGCCAGCAGGGTGGTGCCGGCATGGGCCAGCAGCAGGCCCAGCTGGCTGCGGAGCAGGTCGGAAAAGACACCGCCTACGGTTGCCGCTGCCGCCATGCCCCGCAGAAGTTCAATCGCAGCGTCGTCGTCAAGATGATGGAGGAACAGCGAGTGCACCGCGATGTCGCAGGGGGGGCAGCCATCACCGACGATGTCGGCATGGGTGAAGCTGATCGTGGCCGATCCGCTGCGGCTAGCATGCCGCTGGCGAGCCCAGCCAACCGCCCGTTCACTGATGTCAATGCCAACGACCTCAACCGGCTGGTGAAGCCACCTGCCGAGATAGCGGGCCACCGCTGCCGTCAGATCGCCGCCGCCGCAGGCGATGTCGATGACGCGGACCGGGCTGTGATGAGGCGAGCGAACGGTCTCGAGCAGCCGGATGACACGGCGGCCGAGTTGCGAGGCGGTGCCTGAGATCCAGTTGATCCGAGCGAGCGCCGTCAGGGCCCGATCATGCGCCGCCTGATCGAGGGCGGGGTCGTCCATCAACTCGGGTGGACGGTCGGCCAGTGGCGGGAGCGACAGCATGGTAGGTAAGTTGGGGATAAAACCACCATCATCCTACCGGCTGGGACTGTTTCGAGTACGGTTTCACGACAGTTGCCGACACTCGGTCGCGTGCGGGAAAGACCGAATCGATGTCGCCGACGCTACATGCCCGGCGGGCAGGGCTGCGTCTGCACTGCCCCTTCGTAGACGACCGGGGTGACCATGCCAGCGCCGGCACAAGGGTCGCAGGTGGGTGGACAGGGCATGGTCGCGCCCGTTGGCACGACGCCCGGTGCCGGCATCGTCTGGGAGAAGCCGCCGTTCACCGTGGTCGGGGCCATCGGCATGACGGCACCCGGCGGCAACGGGGTCTGCACGGCGCCTGGGGCCGGGTAGGCAACCGGCTGGGCTGGCACAGCCTGCTGGGGAGCCCCCGGCTGCGGATAGACCGGCGGAGCGTAGGGGGGGGCGTAGGCGTAGGGACTTTGGCGGTGCCGGGCACAGCCCGAACTGATGACCGTGGCGGTCAGGCAGATCGCCAGTCCAGCAAGCCAAGACATGCGGACAACCATTATTCGTTTCCTGCAGGTGCCCGCCTGTGCACCAGACAGTAGGAAACCAGGGCTGGCTGCATCAAGGCCGACTTCCGGGCCCTTCAACAGCCGCTCAGTCGCCCGGCTCGAATAACGCAATGCTGGCCGTAAACCCGTGCAGGCAGTTCTTGCGGCCGATGGGGCCGATTTCCCCCTGAGCAAAGAAGCCGGCGACCGGTAGTGGTCCGAGCACCTCCTGAAGGCAGCGGGCATCGTGGCTGGCCGTGTCAAACATCCGGCTGCCCCGGCCGTTGCAGGTGAACATCAGGCCGCCGGCCGGCCGCGGCCCTGCGGTGCCCCGCAGCAGTTCGACGAGATCATCATGGGCGGTGCTGGCATCGCGGACATGAAACTGCACCGTCTGCCCGGTGCGGATGCAGTCACCGACGGCGACCACGCCGGTCTCGGGGTCCGCGCCGACGACATTACGGACCAGGAAGTCACCCCGTTCAAACCGGTCCTGGTACTCGCTGGCCACCCGGCCAAGATGAAGCGAACTACGGACCAGCTGCCGGTCGTGGTCGTCGAGGGTGCCGTAGAGCTGCTGCAGTTGGGCGAAGGCCGGCTGGCCCCCGAGTTCAAACAGCATGTTGTCTTCGGCCCGGGTCACCACGAAGGGCTGGCCGATCGGGCGGCAGCCCTGGGAGACCACCGGCCGCACCCGCACCCCACCGCCGACAACCACCCCGACGGCTCCGGCATCGAATGTCTGTTGGTTGACCACCAGCGTGTTGCTGCCTGGTCGATTGCCCCCGCTGGCCATGCCGCCGATGACCGGCAACCCCGGCCGGTCTTCGGCCAGCCGGCTAATCAGGTCATCGACCGGAAAAGAGAACGGGTCGGCCAGCAGCAGCAGGCTGGCGTGAGGCGGCCAGTCGAGTTCATCGGGCCAGCCGAGAAAGGTACCACCGTCCGGGGTGTGCACATGCTCAAGTGCCAGCGGCGTCACCACCGCTCCCGGCAGTGATGCCAGCCAGACCGCCACGGCGGGGCCCGATTCATACTCTTCGTGATTGGCCAGCACGGCCTCGGCGGTTCCCCCGATGACGCAGCCGGCGTCGATCAGGTCGCCGAGGCCTTCGAGCGTGGGGCGAATCGCCTCGCCGTAGGCGGCTGAAACAAACACGACGGCCAGATCTGGTCGCGGGCCGGCAAGCTGCGAGATCGCAGCAAGCGTCGCCTCGCGGATCGCCCGGTCGAGCTGTGGCTGGGTTGCTGCCGCCGCACCGCAGCGGATGCCGGTGGCCTGTTTGGCGGTATCAGAAGGGAATGGCATCGGTACTTGGCAGCAGGGAGGCCGTGGGTGACTTAGCAGGTAACCTCAGCGAACGACCGGATCGTCTCGTGGTCGTAGAGACTTTCCAGCGACCGGTTGCCCGGCCGGATGGCCGCGGCAGTCGCCATGCCGGCAGCCCGGGCGGCGTCGAGTTCTGCCCCTACATCGCTGATGAACAGAATCTGTCGCGGCGGCAGGCCCATGTCGGCGGCGATGGCCGTGTAGCTGGCCTGTTCACGTTTGGGGCCGGTGGTGGTGTCGTAGTGGCCTCGCAGGTGCCCGGTAAGATCACCGGCGGCGGTGTGGCCGAAAAACAGCTTTTGGGCTTCAATCGAACCGGAAGAATAGATTCGCACATCGAGGCCGGAATCAGCCCACTGCTCAAGGGCGGGCGGAACATCATCGAAGACATGGGCCGTGAGCTGGCCAGACTCAAAGCCGGCCCGCCAGATCATGCCCTGCAGGGCCTTCAGTGGCGTTGACTTGATGTCCCGATTGATCAGATCGAGGGCAGCCAGCACAAGGCTGCTGCGGCCGTCCGCGGTGTCGAGTGAATTGCTGCAGCCCGTCTCAGCCGCCAGGGCTGCCGCCGCTTCCGCAACGGCTGGATCGGTGGCGTGCTGCTCGAGGAACGCCGCGATGTGCTCCTTCGCATAGGCAAACAGCACGTCGTAGACGAAGGCGATTGACGAGGTGGTCCCCTCGACGTCAAGCAGAATGCCCTTGCCACCAAAGACAGTCACGAGGCGGCTCCGTCAGCATCCCCCAGATAGGCCGGGCCCAGGCAGAGTGGCTCATAACCGGCATGGACGCCGTCGTCGAGATAGTGCGGCGTCCAGCCGCTGGTGTCCTGGAACAGCCGAATGGCCCTGATGCGTCGCTCCTTGCAGAGGTCAAACCAGTGCCGGGTGCCGAGCGGCACGCTGATCAGGTCACCGGCCCAGACCTCGATGCCGAAGACCGGCCGATCGACCGGGTTGATGTGAAAGACGCCGCTTCCCTGCAGGATGAAGCGAACTTCGTCCTCGGTGTGGGTGTGCTCTTTATTGAACTTGTCGAGCATGGCGTCGAGGTTGGGCGTGTCGGGGTAGACGTCGATCACGTCAGCTGTGACGAATCCCCCCTGCTCTTTCAGGATGTCAATTTCGGGCTTGTAAGCGGCCAGAATGTCGTCGGCTGGAGCGGCCGGGTCGACCCGATCCTCCAGCGGCCAGGTCTCGTAGTTGATGCCGTGGTCGGCGAGGAATGCCTTGATCTCACCGGCATCGCTGATGCGGCGGGATGCAGCGGGAATCGTCACTATTGCCATGGTGGTGCTCCCGGGAGGGTCTGTCTGTTTGGTGGAACGTGGGTATGGCCGGGTCAGGCTGATGGCAGCATCCGCTGCCGGGCGGTGACCTCGAACAGGAACTCAAAAATTTCGATGTGCCGACGGGCCTCGGCGAGCGTCCGGCCCCAGGTGTAGAGGCCGTGGCCCGATAGCAGAAAGCCGTGCAGCGGCGGCGGCCCGGCGGCCGACCAGTCGGCGGCGGCAAAAACATTCTGGATGCGGTCCGCCAGTTCAGTCATGTCCTGGCTGTTGGCAAAGATCGGCACGTCAACGTGGGTCTCGTGCGTGGTGATGCCCTCGAGGCCCTTGAGCATCTCATAGCCGGCGATCCGCAGGCTGCCGAGCTGTTCACCTGGCGGCAGTCCGGCCCGCGAGAGCATCGTGCCCCAGACCGAATGGGTGTGCAGGACGGCCCCGACGTCCGGAATCTGCTCGGCGATCAGGCAGTGCAGCAAAGTTTCAGCAGATGATTTGCGGCCGCCTGCTGCTGCCGGATCGAGCAGGTGACCGCTGGCATCGACCCGCACGAAGTCGTCCGGGCCGAGGGCCGACTTGTCCTTGCCGCTGGCGGTGATCAGCAATTCCAGCGGGTCGCGGGCCAGCACGACCGAATAGTTGCTGCTGGTACCGAGCGACCAGCCTCGGGCGTGAAACTCACGGCCGATCGCCCGCAGGCCGGTGGCGGCGTCGTCGCTGGCCGCGTGCACTCCCGCGGACGGTGCTTCAAGGAGGTGTTCCATGCCCGAACTGTAGGCGATGCTGCATATGGCCCGCAACCGACTGGACGCCACGTCCGCTGAAAATGGAGGGCTGGTCCGGTGACTCGGCTTCGGCTTCATACACTGGTGTGGCTGGCTGCTGCTGTTGAGGCCGCCAGGGCCGGGCAGGCTCGCCGGCCATGACAACCGACCTGCGACAAGCTGCCGCCATGCTCATTCTCGTGCCGACCGCCCATGAGCATGCCGTCATTGCCGCAGAGCTGGGACCGGCGGCCCTCCAAGCCCACCGGCTGGAGCTGATCGGTTTCGGCCCGATTGCCGCTGCGGCCCGGACCGCCGCCCTTCTGTCTGAAGAGCGGCCAACGGCGGTTCTGCTGCTGGGCATCGCCGGCAGCTTCGACAGCCGACTGGAAGTGGGGTCGGCCTGCTGGTTCCAGCAGGTCGCCTGTCATGGGGTCGGCGTCGGCACGGGACGAGAGTTTCTGCCGGCGGGCGAGCTCGGCTGGCCGCAGTGGCCGGGCGACCCGGCAGCCGGCACCGCCGCGGTCGGGGATGTGCTGTCGCTCGCGCTGCCGGTGACGGGCGGAAAGCATGACGAGCCCGTCGGTGCGGGCCTGCTGCTGTCGGCCTGCGCGGCCTCGGCGTCGGCTGCTGATGCGGCCCTGCGGCGGGAACTGTTTCCTGCTGCAGTGGCGGAAGACATGGAAGGCTTTGCCGTCGCCCTCGCCTGTCGGCTGGCGGGTGTCCCTTGCCAGATCATTCGTGGCATCTCCAATCGTGCCGGAGACCGCGACAAGGCGAACTGGCAGGTGGAGCCTGCCCTGCGGGCGGCGGCGGATCTGGCTCGTGATCAGCTGAGGGGGGTGGGCTGATGGCAACGATCCGGCTGGGCATCTCAACCTGCCCCAACGACACCTTTGCCTTTCACGGGCTGCTGACCCGAGCGGTCGATTGGCGGGGGCTCGACTTCCAGGTGGAACTGCTCGACATCCAGCAGCTCAATGACCGGCTGTTCGCCGGCAGCTTTGAGGTGGCCAAGACCAGCTTTCATGCGGCGATCCTCCTGGCGGCAGACTATCTGGTGCTGCCGAGCGGGTCGGCCCTGGGCTTCGGCGTGGGGCCGCTGCTGCTGGCTGCCCAGGCCGGCACACTGCCAGCCGCCGCCGATCAGCTGACGCTCTGCCCGGGGCAGCACACGACTGCCACCCTGCTCTTCCAACTGTTCTATGCCAACACGACCCGGGTCGAACAGACAGTCTTTTCGCAGATCATGCCGCGGCTGCGGGCTGGCGAAGCCGACTTCGGTGTCTGCATCCATGAGGGCCGGTTTACCTGGCAGGAGCAGGGGCTGCAGGTGGTCGAAGATCTGGGGCAACGCTGGGAAGCGGAGACCGGCAGTCCGTTGCCACTGGGCGGAATCGTGGGCAAGCGAAGTCTTGGGCAGGACACACTGGCCACGGTGCAGCAGGTGATTCATGACTCGCTGCAGCACGCCCTGGCCGACCCCGCCGCCGCCCTGTCGACGATGCGGCAGTATGCCCAGGAGTTCGACGATGCGGTGCTGATGCAGCATGTCGAGCTCTATGTCAACGACTGGACGGTCGATCTGGGGGACGTCGGCCGACAGGCGTTGGCCACGCTTTCCCAGCGGGCGGCCGCGGCTGGCATCGATGCCGGCTGTCCGCTGGCGGTTTTTGGGGAATAACAAACCGACGAGGGCTGCATGGCCTGCGGTCAGCCTTTGGTGCATCGGGCCAATTTGCACCCGCCGAGCGAGCCAATTACCGTTCTAAACGTCCATTTCGCGCAAGGAGTCAGCCATGCACACCCGCACTATTTTGTTTTCGGGGGCCGCCGTCGTTGCCATGGTGGCCAGCCTCGCTTCAGCTGCCGACACCCCGCTGGCCGAACTCACGCCACCGACCGACCTGCTGAAAAATCGCACGCTCGTGCTGCGGGTTTCAAAGGAGTTCATTCGCCAGCACACCCCGGCGGTAGTTGATCGGCGAACCCCGGTCGATCGCTGCCTGTTCGGCGCGCGGGTGACGGGCACGGCGGTTACCAACGGCAAGCCAGTGATGGCCAAGCAGCCAGATGACAGCCAGCCGGTATTGGTGCTGCACTTCAGGGGCACCACCCGGACCACGACCGTGGCCACCAAGAAGAGCGTGCGGGTCTTTAACACTGGCCTCGCCGAGTTTGATGTTCGCCGCGAGATCAGCTTTGATGGGCTGAACTTCGAAAAGGGGGAGCGGACGATCGACTGTAGCTATCGGTCAACGCTCACGGGGATTGGCACGCCGCCAGGGCTGCGGGGCTGCATCACCCGGGCGGTCGCCCGGCCCCAGATTGAGCGGCAGCGGCCGACGGCCGACGCAATCGCCCGGGAGGACACCAAGCGGACGGTGCTGGCGGAGTTCGGCAAGCAGACCGACAAACTGGTGGCCGACCTCAATGCCAACCTGCCCTGGAAGGAGACGGTGGCCCTGTTGACCCACCCCGGCCCCGGTCGCCGTCGGCAGTTCAGCAACGCGGCCCGCTGGATTGAGGCCCGGTCGATGCACATTGATCAGGCGGGCGGTGATCTACCGGAGGAGTCAGACCGGCTGCGGGCGCCGATCGAACTCTGGGTGCAGGGCGAACCGCGGGCCTCGGTGACCGGGCAGATCATCGGCCTCTGGGACGCGACTCATCGGGCCTTCGACCGGTTCCGCGAAGCGGTGGTGCCAACCGACGAGACAACTGCCCGGGGCGTCACGCCCGAACTGATCGGCGACTGGTGGGTGATCCGGGTCGGCAGTGACGTGGCCGAACGGTTCATCAAACAGAAGATCGAGGCCGCAACCGACGCCCCGGCGAAGGCCGGCTAGCGAAGGCCTCGGTTCACAAATACGGCGCAAACAGCCGGGCCACACCGTCACGGATGCGGACCGGCAGTGAGCGGCCATCGACCTCGGCGAGGCTCCGCCGGGTCGAGCGGCCGATGATTTCTTCGACATGCCGGTCGAGGGTGGCGGCCAACCGCTGGTCATAGCTTTCGACGTTGAACTCAAAGTTCAGCCGCATGCTCCGCTCGTCCCAGTTGCCGCTGCCAAACAGACTCCAGGCTGAATCGACCACCATCACCTTGGTGTGGTCAAACGGCGGCGGTGACATCCAGACGTTGCAGCCGCGGGTGAGCACCTGCCAGAGAAGCGCGTCCGATGCCCAGCCGACCAGCGCGAGGTTGTTCTGCTGCGGTAGCACGATATCGACCTCGACGCCCCGCAGGGCCGCCACCCCGAGGGCCTGGCAGATGGCATCGTCCGGCAGGAAATAGGGCGTCATGATCCGCACCGATTTTCGGGCCGAGGCCAGCGCGGCGATGAGAACCAGTTTGATGCGGCCGACGTCGGTGTCGTCGGGTCCGTAGCGAATGCCGCGGGCCAGGCTGGAACCGGTGAAGTCGAGATCGGGTGCCCAGGGGCTGCCGCCGGCTGCCGGCGGGGTCCGCCCCAGTTGCTCCCCGGTGGCAAAGGCCCAGTCTTCCAGGAAGACCTCGAGCAACTGCGTGACCACCGGGCCGGTCAGTCGAAAGTGCATGT
>CALAZQ010000532.1 GCA_937926325.1 uncultured Planctomycetaceae bacterium
TGCCTCCGCCGGTTGTTTTAACGCTCGGAGGCCATCAAGTGTTTTCGAACGCAATGCCCTCCGGCAGCCTCCGCCGCGCACCCGGAGGGTTCACTGTGTTTCGGCTCGACCGGCCGGTTGAGTGACCCGCTCAAGCAGAACCATCACGGTGTTTCCGTACACCGGCTTCCAACAATTTTTGTCGAGTGGCGGACTGCTACCCAGCGTGATTCGTGGAACTGCAAGCAGCTTCACCTGATCAACGCAGCCACTAATTTGGCCGCTCTGTTCCCAGGCAACAACGTCAGCACATCGTGCCTTGAAGTTGGGTGTGAGAAACGGATGGCCAAGCAGCGGTGTCGTCGACGTGTAGGTTGCGGCAAGGTAATTGTAATCTTCCCAGCTGTCATCGGCTGGCTTGACGATCAACAAGGTGCCAGTGAGATTTCTGGAATCAATGAATCGGTAGAGATCACGCATTGCGCCGCTCGTACGGACATCAGTATGGCCACCGGCAGGAGTTTGCCATTGGGAGATGAGCCACGTCGTGTTGTCGAGCACCGCAAGCAGTGCAAGCAGGCTCAGCGCGATGCGGCCAGACCAGACCGGTCTGGAGGCCGCGATCACCCCGATCCATCGGTGTAGCCACGGCAACCCGACGAGCCAGAGAGGCAGCCAGACATAACCGCGGGTAAAGTGAAGTGGCTGGCGGGCTGGCAGGAACCACTCGTGCTTCACGAGCACGAACGCAATTCCTGCAGCTAGCAAAAAAAACTGGTCGTGTCGCGCCAGCGGGAATGGCCCACAAAAAATCCGCATGCCGCAGCAGAGGGCGACGGCGGCGTAGGCCAGAAGCAGGCTGGCCAGGGGAAGCACCCAGTGCAGTGACCAATCGGCGTGAACCGCTCGATAGGCAGCAAACTGTGGCAGGTAGAGGAAGTAGTAGGCAAGAAAAGCCGCTGTCACTCCGGTGACCGCCAACAGCGGCAGCCGCGCGGCTTTCGTCATGTAGCTCTGCACCCCAAGCCAGCTGCCGAGAATTGCGAGGTGTTCAATGCCGGAAAATGGATGCGTGGCCGCCAAGGCGGTGATTGCTGCGGTCGCCCGCCACCAGTGGCCCCGCACGGTCGCCAGCCAGGCGGCAGCAACAAGAGCATGATAGACCGCCTCGGTTGGCAGCACGATATTGCGGCCCCACGAGAGGAACCACCAGCCGCCAAACGGATCGTGAAGCAACAAATCTTCAAGGAGCGATCGACCGTTGAAAAAATTCAGGGTGATTTGACCGATCACAAGGAAGCCACCGCCCCACATGGTGAGCAGATAGCAGGGAATCTTCCAGCGGCTATCGGGGAGGATGCTGGAGACGAGAGACCATGTCAGTCGTGCAGTCACCCAACCGGCTGTCACCGTGATGAAGACAGTCCAGAGGCCGGGGTCGAGGCCAAAAATTGCCGGCCCGACACCGAGAAGCCACTGTAACCAATGAAAATAAATGACCGGACTGTGTGGGTCGTTGTCGTAGGGATTGCAGTAACCAAGTCCATTTCCCCGTTCGAATATTTCCCGCCCATTGGCCGAGTAATAAGCCATATCCAGAATGATGAACCCGGTTGGCTCATTCGGACCGACAAGAAAATGGTGGAGGTAGACTGTCCAAAAGGGCAGGCAGGCAATCAGTGACCAGCACGCCGCGCGGGCGACAAGACGCTGTGTGAGCATTTCACCCAATCGCGTTGTCACGGGGCCGCCTCCCGCCGGCGTTCGAGGACGGCAACATCGGCGTTGCGATGGATCAGCCGCCAGTCGGCCGGCTTGATCCAGGGGGCCGCACCGCCGGAAAGACCATTCACGATGAGGAGGTCGATGCGATTGATCATCTCATTCATACGTCCTGTTTCTTCCCACTTCATCACCGCGTCACGGACCAATTCATTATTGGGCGTGAGATGGGGATGCCCGACCAGTGGATTCAGGGGGGTGTAGGTCGCCACGAGATAGTTGTTCGCGGCAACGCCCGTTACGGTGCCTAGATTGCAGACGAGTACTGTTCCTCGACGGGGTTGTTGTTCCAGGAAAGCAAATGTTTCCCGGAGCTCTGGAGAGACGCCCACCTCAATCAAAAGAATGTCTTCCCCCAGGGTTGTCGCGGCGAGCCAGCCAATGTTGTCAACGCAGGCAATAAATCCAAGCACACACCACGTCACCGTGAGCAAAAGATAGTGTTTTGCTCTGGTCAGCCAGCTCTGCACGAGCGGAGCAGCGATGAGAAACAGCGGCATCCAGACGTACCCCCGGGTGAAGTGCAGGGGCTGCCGCGACGGCAGCAGCCACTCGTGCTTCACCAGCGCAAGGGAGACGGCAGCCGCGATCACAAAAAAGACCGTGTGGTGGGGCAGCACCAAACGATCACGGGAGAGGCGGGCGACCGCAACAGCACATACCGGCCCGTAGGCGGCAGCTAGTGAGGCGAGGGGTAAGGTCCAGTCGAGGGACCACCGGTCATGAATCGCCCGGTGGGCCGGGAACGCGGGGAGATAAAGAAAGTAGTAGCCAAGAAAACAGACGGTGACGGCCGCAACAGTTCCCAGCTGGGGCGAGAACCTCCGTTCGGAAACAGTTTGCCAGACAAACCAGGCCCCCAGAATCGCCAGATGCTGGATGCCGGAGAACGGATGGGTGGCCGCCAGCAGCGACACCGCGAGGACAGCCAGCCAGGGCCGGTTTTTCACGATTGCCAGCCAGGCGGCAACGACCAGGAGGTGATAGACCGCCTCGTTTGGCAGCACGAGATTGCGGCCCCACGACAGAAACCACCAGCCTTTGAAGGGATCGAGCCGCAGGGTCTCAGA
>CALAZQ010000533.1 GCA_937926325.1 uncultured Planctomycetaceae bacterium
CTGCTGCCCTCCAGGATGGCAATCCCCTGGGCATCCGCCGGTTGGTTGAGGGTGTCCTTGACCGACACTGAGCCTCAGGCCACCCGCGGTTCGGAGAGGGGGCCGAAGCCGGTAGCCACCAGAGCGGCCAGCGCCGGCTCGACCAGGGTGTCAGCCTCGGCGTCCCGGTCACTGATGGCAGGCTGCCCTTCCAGCCAGGTGTGGTTGACCAGTTCGATGCGGCCGTCGATGTGCTCGACCAGTGCGGTGCAGTGCTCCATCCAGTCGCCACAGTTGTAGTAGTCAACGCCGTCGATCTGCCGGATGGCGGGCACATGGATGTGGCCGCAGACGACCCCGGCGCAATCTTTCTTTTTGGTGTAGCGGGCCACGAAATGCTCGAAGTCGTTGATGAAGTTCACCGCCCGCTTCACCTTGGTCTTCAGCAGCGAGCTGAACGACCAGTAGGGATAGCCGAGTGACCGGCGGGCCAGGTTCATCCACTTGTTCAGATGGAGCGCCGCCGTGTAGGCCCGGTCGCCGAGGTGATAGACCCAGGCTGCATGTTTCGTGAGGTGGTCGAAGAAGTCACCGTGGATGATCAGCAGCCGGCGGCCGTCGATGGTTTCGTGAATGAACATGTCGGCCAACTCGACGCCACCGAGGGTCTGGGGAGCAAAGGGCCGCAGGAACTCGTCATGGTTGCCGGTGGCGTAAAAGATTCGGGTGCCTCGTTTGAGCATGCCGAGCATCCGCCGCACCACAAAGCTCGAGGTGTCATTCCAATAGAACGACCGCTTGAGTTTCCAGCCGTCGATGATGTCACCGACCAGATAGAGCCGATCCGGCTCGACCCGCCCCAGAAACTGAAATAATTCCTCAGCCCGGCTGAACCGACAGCCGAGGTGGAGGTCAGAAAGAAACAGCGAACGGACCCGCATGGGGAGTCCTCCGTTACGGCTGCTGACGGAGGCGTTTCAGCACCTCCCAGGCGGGGCGATAGTAACCTCGTCAGCCTTCCGAAGCATCCCGAATCGGCGTGAGAATTTGGTGAGGCGGCGACAGCGAGGCCGCCAATTCAGCCGCCAAATCCGAGTTTGGGTGCTTTCATGCTGCGGAGCGTGAGGATCGAGCCGACCGACATGAGTGCGAGGCCGAGCCAGCGGGGTGGCTGGACCACCTTGCGGCCAGCTGTTCCCGGCCAGGCGGGGCTGTTGCCGGTCGGGACGGGGGCGGGCTCACTGGCGACAATCCTGCTGGAGAAATCGCTCAGGGTGAACGACTGCACCATCCGGAACTGGATGCCGGCAAAGAAGACCAACAGGCCGATCAGAAGAATGGTCTGGCGTTTCATCACTGCATGTCCTTCCGCAAACCACCTCTGGTTCAGAGAGGGAATCGAACCGAAGTGGGCCAGGCATGCAGTCGCGCCGGCAGATTGCCAGTTGTGCCGATTGCGGCGGATGCAGCAGAAAACGTGGTGCCGCGGGGCGACCCCGTGGGCGTTCAGCCTGCAGCGATGGCCACGGCCGCTGCCTGGCCCATCGATCCAAAGTTCAGCGAGATCGCCGTCCGTGGCCGACCCGACAGGGGGCCATCATGGATGACCTGAATCGGGCAGTCGGGGTCGGGCGTGTCGTAGTTGAGAGTCGGCGGAATAGCGTCGGCCTCAACCGCCAGCACACTGGCAACAAGTTCCAGCAGTCCGCCACCGGCACCGGCATGGCCAAAGCTACTTTTTGGTGCGGTCACCGGCGTGTCGCCCAGTTCCGCGGCAATCGCCTGGGCCTCAGCCCGGTCCATGGCAACCGTACTCAGCCCGTGGGCGTTGACATGCCCCAGGCTGGCGGCGTCGAGCCCGGCCCGCCGGAGCACCTCGCGAAGGACCAGCCGCACACCCCGGCCCGTGGGTGGATCTTGTCGCTGCCGCGGTTCGCAGCGGGCGGCCGTGGCGAGCAGTCGGCTGCGGATTCGTGCCCCGCGGCGATCGGCATGTTCCCGCGATTCAAGCACCACCACCCCGGCCCCCTCTGCGTTGACCAGCCCATCTCGATTGAGGTCGAAGGGCCGGCAGGCGGCCTGGAAGTCGTCGTTGCGTTTGGAGAGCTGGGCATTGCCCCGGGCGACCAGTGCCGTCGGATGCAGCCGCGAGCCAGTGCCACCCGCCAGCATCACATCAGCCCAGCCCCGCTCAATCACACTGGCCGCTTCGGCCACCGCCAGCAGTCCCGAGACATCTCCCAGCACAATCGTGTTGTTGGGGCCGCGGGCATCCTGGGCGATGGCGATGTGCGAGGCGGTCATGTTGGGCAGATGCTTGAGCAGCCAGAGCGGATGGAGTTCTTCATGGATCGCCTCTGCCCACTGCTCGTAACAGAACTGGCCATCACCCGAGCGGGCCCGCCGGTAGGTGGTCTCCAGGTCCTCAAGGTCGGCGTAGATCATGTCGTTGCCGAAGACGACACCGAACCGTTCCGGCTGGAGCCGGTCGTTGGCAAGGCCCGCATCGGCCATCGCCAGATCGGCGGCGGCGAAGCCGAGTTGGATCTCCCGGCTCATTACCTTGAGGCTCTTCCGCGGACGGACATAGAGCTTCGGATCGAAGCCGGCAATCTGCCCGCCGAACCGGACGCTCAAGCCGCTGGAGTCAAACAGGTCGATCGGCCGGATGCCACTCTCACCGGCCAGCAGCGCATGCCAAAATGGATCGGTGCCGATGCCAATCGGGCTGGCCACACCGACACCGGTGATCACAACGTCGCGAGAGGTTTCCATCATTGGGTGCACGGTACAGAATTTTGCCCGATTCCCGATAGTGGACTCAGCCGCGGCCCCCGTTCAGGCTGTCTTGAGCAGTTCCTTTATGGACGTCGGGGATGGGCCTGACGCCACTCGGACGGCCGGAGCGGGTCGGGCGTGGCCCAGAGGCCGCGGCGGTCTCGGCGGGCTTCCTGCTGGGCTTCCTGCAGATCGGCTGGCGGTGTGAACCGGTCAAAAACCCAGGCATGGCCCTCGGCGACCAATTCACGGTTGAGGTTCCGCTGGTCGATCCAGAGGGTGCCGAGCAGGCGGTCGTACTGGTCACGGCCGTGGGGCTCCAGCCGGATGGGCTGGCCCCGCACCTTCTGTTCAAGCGCCGCTCGGGCCTCCCGGCCATGGGCCTGGCGGTATTCCGGCGCGTCAATGCCCAGGAGGCGAATCCGCTCCTTGCGACCGTCTGCGGCCACCGCCGTGACGGTGTCGCCATCGTGCACGGTTTGAATCGTCCAGGCTTCTGCTGCTGGGGAACCGGGCTGCGTGGCGAACCGATCGCGGAGCAGGCCCGCGATGGCCAGCACCAGCATCAGCCCGATCACCCGCAGCAGTCTTTCCCGCGACAGGCGACGAGCAGGCCGTTGAGCGGAGGGCTTGCGGGGCACGGCTCAGTAAACTCAGGAACAGGTGTGGCGGACAATGACCTACGAAACTGACTTCAGTGAAAAGGTATCCTAGAGAGCCGGACATTTGGATGTCGTCGGTAAGACTCGATTGTTGGTGGTGCTCGACGGCTGTCTGGAATAAACGATGCGGTTTTTTGTCGGCATCCTGGCATCGGTGGTCAAGACCCGGCGGCAGCGGCAAAACCTGCGGCTGCTGGGCTGGCTGGGGCTGTTCTTCTTCCTGATGCTGGGAAGCTACAGCGTGCTCTTTCACTGGCTGATGGCTCGCGAGGGGCAGAGCCACTCCTGGGTGACGGCGGTCTATTGGACCTTCGTCACGATGTCGACTCTGGGGTTTGGTGACATCACCTTTCAGTCCGACGCCGGCCGGCTGTTCACGATTGTCGTGCTGATGTCGGGCACGATCTTTCTGCTTGTGCTGCTGCCCTTTAGCTTCATCCAGTTCTTCTTTCTGCCGTGGATGGAAGCGCAGGAGACGGCCGGTACCCCACGGAGCCTGCCAGCCTCGACGCGGGGGCATGTCATCCTCACACAACTGGCGGCGGTTGAGGAATCGCTGATCAGACTGCTGACAGCCAACGGTATCGAGCATGTGATTGTGGTCAGCAGCACTACTGAGGCCACGCCGCTGCTCGATGCCGGCTATCGGGTGATGGTCGGACCGCTCGATGACCCCGAGACCTACCGCCAGGCGCGGGTTGAGCAGGCGGCCTTGGTGGCGACGACGCGAGCCGACACCACGAACACCAACGTCACCTTCACGGTCCGGGAGGTCAGCCCGACGGTACCGATCGTCGCCACCGCCTCCAGCGATGCCTCGGTCGATATCCTCAAGCTTGCCGGTGCCAGCCAGGTACTGCGAATGGGGCAGATGCTCGGCGAGGCGCTGGCCCGGCGGGTGCTGGGCCGCGATGGCCGCAGCCGGTTGATCGGCCAGTTCGACGATCTGCGGATTGCCGAGGCCGCCGTGGGACCGACGGGCCTGGCCGGCCGGACGCTCGCTGAAACCAGGCTGCGGCAGCAGGTCGGCGTGACCGTCGTCGGCACCTGGTACCGGGGTGGCTTCAAGCCGGCCACCCCGGAAACCCTGCTGCATCGCTCCAGCCTGCTGGTACTGGCCGGCTCAGCCGAGCAGCTGGCCCGCTATGACCAGCAGTACGCGGTGCCGGGGATGGCTGGCGGGCTGACCCTGATCATCGGCTCGGGCCGGGTCGGCCGGGCGGTCGCGGCGGCGCTGGCCGCCGATGGGCAGGCCTTCACGATCATCGACAAAGACCCGGCGCGGATTCACGATGGCGAACACGGCCTCGTCGGCGATGCCGCCCGTCGCGAGCTGCTGGAAGAGGCCGGCATCGATCGCTGCTCGGCGGTGGTGATCACGCCCCGCGACGATGACGTGAATGTCTATCTGACGCTCTACTGCCGGAAGCTGCGGCCCGATATCCAGATTCTCAGCCGGGCGACCCTTGAGCGGAACGTGTCGACATTGCACCGGGCGGGGGCCGACTTTGTGATGTCGTACGCGACCACCGGGGCGACAACCATCTATAACCTGCTGCAACGGATCGACATCCTGCTGCTGGCCGAGGGGCTGCACATCTTCCGGGTCGATACGCCGCCGGAGTTGGCGGGGCAGCAGCTGGGCGAGTCGGGCATTCGCGGGCAGACCGGCTGCACGGTGGTTGCCGTCGGCGAGGCCGACCACTTCTCCTGCAATCCGGGCCGCGAGGCGGTGCTCAAGCCCCGGGGCGAACTGGTGCTGATCGGTGATGCGGCTGCCGAGAGCCGGTTTCTGAAGCGGTATCCCGAGGCGGTGGCCCGGCCTTCGGTGAATTCGGTGCAGGCTGAGGCTGAGGCAGGGACAGAGCCGGGGCGACGGCTATGATAAGCAACAGGAGATTGCCGGATGCCAGCACGCGTGACCGATGCCCGAAAAGAGTATGAGCAGGGGGCCCTGAACGAGGCTGACATTGCGTCCGATCCGATCCGGCAGTTCACCCTGTGGTACGACGCCGCGGTGGCCGCAGGGGTGCCGGAACCCGAGGCGATGACGCTGGCGACGGCCACGCCGGAGGGCCGGCCATCAGCTCGGATTGTCCTGCTGCGGGGCTATGACGAGCGGGGCTTTTGTTTTTTCAGTAACTATAGCAGCCACAAGGGCCGCGAACTTGCCGCCAACCCGTATGCGGCCGTCACCTTCCACTGGACTTCGCTCGAGCGGCAGGTGCGGATCGAGGGGCGGGTTGAGAAAACCTCCGCGGCGGAGAGCGATGCCTATTTTCACAGCCGGCCCAGCCAGTCACGGATCGGTGCCTGGAGTTCCCCGCAGAGCGCGGTGATTGCCGACCGCCAAACGCTTGAGGACCTCGTCAAAAAATATCAGCAGCAGTATCCCGACGAGTCGGCCATTCCCCGGCCCGACCACTGGGGCGGCTACCGGCTGATTCCCGACCGCATCGAGTTCTGGCAGGGTCGCCCCAGCCGGCTGCATGACCGGCTGCAGTTCAGCCGTGCCGGAGAGACCGGCTGGAACCTCGAGCGGCTGGCGCCGTGAGCGTCTGGTCGGAACCGGCGGGGGAGAGACGCGGCTTTTTC
>CALAZQ010000534.1 GCA_937926325.1 uncultured Planctomycetaceae bacterium
GTTCCTCAGGAAGCCTGTCTCCGGAAAGGAACCTGCGTCATGGGGGCCGAGGGTGACGGCGGGATGGGATCGGAGGGCTTAGGAGGGGGGCAATGGGCTTGGCAGTGCGACTCGATACGAACCCCTGCGGACTCCTGTGACCTTATAAGCGAGTCGCTTTTTTTGAGTCGCCCCCGACTAACCTCATGTTGTAACCCGAGGAAAACCGTCATTGTGACGAGTCCTACTCGGGAAGCTTTCTTTGAGGGAGTGGCGCCGCGTTGCATATATCGCACTGACGCGGTCGCAGTGGCTGGCATCTCATTCGATGTACGCCCAGCTGGGCACGCCCGACTGATCGCAGATTTTCTCCTCAAGAGCGATTGTCGTATACGTGCTCATGCCGATCTCTGAACGCAGTTCGTCAGGGTGCCTCGATCGGTAAGGGTCTGCGTCGGACCTGTTCGTTCTTGACGGTTACAAAATAGCCGACGATGCCGTTCTCGATACGCGGCCAGATCCGCTGAAAAGTATCCCAAAGCTGCGGCCCCGCACCGCGGATGCGTAGGTACACGACGCCCGGATGCGGGGCGGCGTCGGACTGGACGAGGCGGCCGATATCGCGGTCGAAGGTGATCAGGATTCGCCCTTCGCGACGGCTCATCGCGATCAGATCGGCATCAGTGGCTTCCGGGGCAGCGGTGGCAGCCTCGACCACATCATGCCCCAGCCCTCGAAGCCATGCGACGATCGGGCGATCGATGTTTTCATCGGCGAGAATCTGCATCGTCAGGCCGCGGAGTAGGGGATATCCACGAACTCATCCGAGGCGAGCATCTCGGCAGCGTATGACTGGCAGGCATGAATCTGCTCAGCGGTGATATGGGGATAGGCCTTGATCAGTTGTTCGACGGTCCATCCATCGCCGAGCCGTTCAAGAACCAGTTCGACGCCGATGCGGGTGCCCTTGATCTTCGGCTTGCCGCCGATGATTCCGGCATTGCGGTCAATGTGGTCACGCCAGTCCATGTTCATGGAGCTTTCCTTTTTTCAGGGGTTTTCGGCCGAGACCATCGCGTGCGGCCGTTCGCCATAGGCCGCCGCCGGCCGTTCCTTGAGTTCATCGCCGACACCGGACGCGATCACGACTTTTTCCTTGGGGGGCCAGCATTGGTCAAAGTGATTCTACCGCCACCACCAAGCAGCCTCCTGCGTGACGAAACTGCTTGTGCGACCTCTTCTGCCGAATCTCCTCAAAGCCGAGCGCAACGAGTTTCGTCACGACTTCTGCCGGCTTGAGGATCGGGAGTTTGCGCCTGGTCACCGCTCAGCCCACCAAAACCGTTTCCGTTCCGATGAATTCTGATTCCATGGCAGGCTCCCCATCCTCGAGCAGCATTTCGATGACTTCGGCGAGATTCGCATTGAGTTCATCGATCGTCTCTCTCTGCGAATGTGCCCCCGGCAATCCAGGAACATACCCGACAAAGAGTCCCGTATCGGGACACCGCTCAATGATGGCCGTATACGATCGCATGCTCGCTCCATCCTTCGCGTTATCGCCTCAAATCATACACCGGCCCAAAGCGGCACACCGCCGGAACATCGCGGACAATCCTGCGACGTGCTGCCGCCTCCTACAGCCTTCCAAGCCCTGCCGAGTGAGTCGCTTTTTGAGTCACTCCCGACTAAAATGCTGGTGATTCCCGGGGAAAACCGTCATTGTGACAGGCCTACTCGGGGAGCTTTCTTCGCAGGGTGGCGCACTGGCTCGCGGAGAGCCGCACCCGGCATCGGCGATCAAGCGTTGCAGCGTCGGCCGATGCTCATCACTGGCTTGTTATGCGCAAGGCCTGCAGTCACCGCTGTCCGTAACGCCCCTCCAGGATTCCCGCAAACGAAAGGTCTTCGTCGAGCGTTGGCCAGTGCAGACCAAATGGAGAAATTTCGATACGGCACACATCTTCCTCGGCAGCGGACTCCAGCCGCGGATTGCCCTTCGTGGGAAAACTCACCTCATGGCCGCTGGCGAATCTGACATAGATCACTCCTCGCTCATGCCATGCCTTCAGGGCACGGTCAGCCAAGGTGCTCGGCCCATTTTTGTTTGATGAGTTCGAGGTGGTCATCGATGAGATCCTCCGCTCGCGAGAGCTCTCTTACATTGAACCCGACTGATTCACGCAGTTCTACTTCCGGCTCGACAACAAACACTGCTTCACCCCCACCCCGACGAACATGGACGTGGATGGGGGCATGGTCATTGCTGTAGAAGAAAAACGAATAGCCATCTTGTTCGAAAATCTTCGGCATCGTTCAAGTGTACCTGACTGCGGTCTCGGAGCTCGGCTCCGCCGTGGCATGATCGCTGGGCAGGTGCCAGGGAGGCGGTTCGTCTGCCGCGGCCCCTTGCCGAACACCGCTCGGAGGCCCCGTGCGAACTCATGCGTCCTCCTGCGGCTCGGAAATTGACTCGTTTTTTGAGTCGCCTGGTTGCGGCACCCATCTCTTTCCCACAGACACTTATAGTGAAGAGCCCTACTCGGGTAGCTTTCTACGAAGGATGCCGCACTGGCTCGCGGAGAGCCGCACCCAGCATCGTCTATCAAGCCTTGCCATCAGCGTCATTCGGCAACCAAGGCTCGAGCGCGGCTGACTTGCTTCTGGCAAAGACAGACCCATGGACGCTCAACGCAGCTCCACCCTGAGCCGCCTGTTCAGGGCGGCTGCGGCCTTCTCCAAGGTGCCGATCGTCACGGACGGATTGTTTGGGTCGAGCAGCCGATCCAAAGCGGCACGACTCGTCTTCATGCGACTGGCCATCGCCATTTTCGTGAGACGCCGACGCTTCATTTCCGTGGCAATCTGATGGGCGATGACCCGCTTCGTCGCCGTTGCCGTCGCTCCTTCAAGGAGACGTTCTTCCTTCAGGAAATCGTCAAAACTACTGCCGATATGCTTCTTTTTCATGGTTTACTCCGATCGTAATTGGGCGAGTCTTCGTTTTGCTGTCAGAAGGTCCGCTGGCGGCGTCCGCTGGGATTTTTTCTGAAAACCATGCAAGAGCACCATCGTCTGACCGTCAACCGTGAACATCACTCTGGCAATGCCGTTGCTGATATGCGACCGCACTTCCCACAGCCCGGTCGCAAGTTTTCGGATAAGGGGCATCCCTATGGGCCAGCTGAACTGAGCCGTTTTTATGTCCTCTCCGACGGTTTTCCGGTCTTCTCGCACCAGCTCGCGTAGCCACTCTCGTACCGGCTCGTTGCCAGCCTCCGTTCGAAAGAACACGACCTCGAGAATCGGTCGCCGTCGGTCGTGCTCGCGGTCGGCTGGTGCCACCAAAGAAGTGTACCATCATTGGTACACGCAGGGCAATGCGGCTTTCGAGTGCCGATGGAGAGTGACGGCAGGGCGGGTCGGTGCCAGGAGTGAACCGAGAGGTTGCCTCCTGCGACTCCCTGCGGCCTTCCACACCCTGCCAAGTGAGTCGTTTTTTGAGTCACCCCCGACAAAAATGCGGGTAATCCCCGAGGAAAACCGTCATTGTGACAGGCCCTACTCGGGGAGCTTTCTTTCTGCTCGGCCAGGAACTGTTCTTTCAGGGCTTGGCATACCCCGCCACCGGTTCGCCGTCATCACTGAGCTTGCCTGTCGCCC
>CALAZQ010000535.1 GCA_937926325.1 uncultured Planctomycetaceae bacterium
AGATCAAGCGGGGCATCTACCGCGACATCCCCACCCGCTACGGGAACGGCTTTCTTGGCCTCAAAGCAACGATCCCCTTTGAAATCCTCACCGTCGAGCACAATGGCCAGCCGTCGGCCTACCACACCGATGACCGGGATGACTTTGTGCGGATCTTCATCGGCGAAAAGGGCAAGACGATTCCCAGCGGCGAACACCACTACCTGATCCGCTACTCCACCCGACAGTTGCGGTACTTTCCTGACCACGACGAGGTCTATTGGAATGCCACCGGCAACGCCTGGCGGTTTCCAATCGACCGAGCTGAGGCGACGGTGACCCTGCCACCAGATGTGCCGCTCGACCAGATCGACCCCGAGGGGTACGTTGGCAAGATTGGGTCGAAAAACCAGCAGGACCTGACGGCCGAGATCGACCTGCAGCGTCGGCAGGTCGTCTACGCCACCACCCGGAAGCTCACGTCTCGGGAGGGGCTCACGATCGTCGCCCGGTTTCCCAAGGGCTTTATCCAGGAGCCGTCGGCCATTGAAAGGCTCTGGGAAGACCCCTTTCTCCGCTGGGGCAGCCTCGGGCTGTTGGTGGTGCTCGGCTATTTTCTCGCTGCCTGGCTGCTGGTGGGCCGTGACCCGGCCACCGGCGTCATTTTTCCCCGGTTTGAGCCGCCTGAGGGCCTCAGTCCAGCCGCCTGCCGGTTTATCTCGCGGATGGGCTTCGACAAAGAGTGCTTTTCCGTTGCCTTGCTCTCCCTGGCCACGCAGGGGGCCATCGCCATCAATGAGGATGACGGCGACTACGCGCTGGAGAAAACGGGGGAACCGGCGGCCAGTGCCTCACCCGGCGAACGCAAGGTCTTTGAGCGGCTGCTGGGTGACCGTACGAAGCTTGACGTTGACCGGGAGCACCACCAGCGGTTTTCCGCGGCGATCAAAAAACTGCAGAAATCGCTGGTGGGAGAATTTGAAGGGGTTCTCTTCCGGCCGAACCGGTTTTGGTTTTTTGGTGGTGCAGTCGTGGCGGTTGCCGCGTTGCTGCTGACTGTCTTCGCAGCCGGCGGGGTTTCCGCCACCGGCAAGACCGGCTTTTTCACGCTCTGGCTGTCGATCTGGTCCGTCGGCTGTGTCGCCCTCGGCCATAACGTAATCACAGCCTGGCGGACGGTGCTGGCCGGCGGGACCGGGCTAAACCGGATCACGGGCCTCGGCGGAGCAATCTTTATCACGCTCTTTGCCGTGCCTTTTTTCGTCGCCGAAATCGTCGTCTTGGGCCTCCTTGCCACCATTACCTCGCTCTGGCTGATTCCCGTTTTGCTGGGCATCGTCACCACCGTGGCCGTGTTTTACGAACTGATCAAGGCACCGACCGGTGCCGGCCGGGCGATCATGGATCAGATCGATGGCTTTCGGATGTACCTGGCCACCGCCGAACGAGACCGGCTTGATGACCTCACTCGCCAGACGCTCGTGGCATCAGCCGGTTCCCCACAGCCCCGCACGCTCCAACTCTTCGAGCGGTTTCTGCCCTATGCCATTGCCCTCGGCGTGGCCAACCAGTGGGCAGGTCAGTTTCAGGATCTCATTGAAGCTGCCAGCAGTGAGGCGGGCTCGGGGCAATCCACGGGCTATCACCCCGCCTGGTACCACGGCAATGCCTGGTCGGCAGCCACCATCGGTGCAACTGCCGCTGGGCTGGGAACGGCGATGACGACTGCCGTGGTGGCCGCGGCGACCAGCCCCTCGTCGTCGAGTGGCGGCGGTGGTGGTGGATCATCCGGTGGTGGCGGTGGTGGTGGCGGCGGCGGCGGCTGGTAGCAGTCACTTCAGCGGCGGCCGGCCATGCTCGGCACGCAGGGTATTGAGCCGTTGCCAGGCCGCCGGCTCGCGGCGAAAGAGGTTGGCCAACTGAGTGGCCGTGACATCGAAGTGCCGGGTCAAAGGCCGTAGGTCACCACCGGTTGTTGTCAGCCAATCAAACGCCTCGGCCAGCAACGCAGGATAATCCTCGTGGCTGGCCGAGACGCAGATTCTTCCGTCTTGAACCCGCTTCCGCCAGCGGTCGGATGGTTTCACCCCATCCCGTTGGATTCGGTGCTCCAGTGCCAGCCGCAACCGCAGCCGCCAGAGGGCAACCCGGCGATTGTCGGCCTGGCTCCGCCGCTCACCGGCCTCGGCCCGCAGACCGGTCGGCAGGTGCTCAATCACCACGGCGGTCTCAACCTTGTTGCGATGCTGGCCCCCCGGCCCGCTGCGCCGGGTGGTTGTCATCCGGCACTCGGCGAGGAGATCGTCGGCGGCGAGTTCCGCGGGGTGCATCAAGCGGTCTGGGGCTGGAGACTCACCGCCGATCGAGGTATCGGTTGACGATGTTCTCGAGCAGCTCCTGCCGGCCGCTGGTGTTTGGCGCGGCCTCTCCCTTTTCCAGCATCAGCTTCTCGAGCTCGGCAAAGCTGCACTGGCCGGCTTCGATCTTCTTGCCGAGGTCACCGTCCCAGCTCTTGTAGCGATCGGCGACGAAGGACGACAACGCTCCGTCTTCCCGGATGGCGGCCGCCACCTTCAACCCACGGGCGAAGGCGTCCATGCTGCCGATATGGGCGTGAAACAGATCGACCGGTTCAAAGCTTTCCCGACGGACCTTGGCGTCAAAGTTCACCCCGCCGGAGCCGAGGCCGTACTTCAGCAGCACCAGCATGATCTGGGTCGTCAGATAGTAATTGGTGGCAAACTGGTCGGTGTCCCAGCCCAGCAGCAGGTCGCCGGTGTTGGCATCGATCGAGCCCAGAAAGCCCTGGCTGCCGGCGGCTTCCAGTTCGTGCATCATCTCGTGGCCGGCGAGGGTGGCATGATTGGTCTCGAGGTTCAGCTTGAACGAATCGGTCAGGTCATAGGCCCGCAGAAAATTCACGCAGGCAGCCACGTCTGAGTCGTACTGGTGCTTGGTCGGCTCCTTCGGCTTCGGCTCAATCAGGAACTGGCCGGTAAAGCCGATCTGCTTGGCATGATCGACCGCCATGTGAAAGAAGCGGGCAAGATGGTCGAGCTCCCGTTTCATGTCGGTGTTGTAGAGCGACTGATAGCCCTCACGGCCGCCCCAGAAGACGTAGTTTTCGCCGCCGAGTTCCTTGGTTACCTCGATCGCCTTTTTCACCTGAGCCGCAGCGTAGGCAAAGACCTCGACGTTGCACGAGGTGGCTGCGCCGTGCATGTAGCGGGGATTGCTGAAGAGGTTGGCGGTGCCCCAGAGCAGCTTCACGCCGCTGCGGTCCTGCTCTTCTTTGAGCACCTTGGCAACGGCGTCGAGGTTTGCATGGCTTTCGGCCAGGCTGCCCCCTTCCGGTGCGACGTCCCGGTCATGAAAGGCGTAAAACGGCGCCCCGAGCTTCTCGAACAGTTCGAAGGCAACCCGGGCCCGGTTGCAGGCGTTTTCGACCGATTCGCTGCCGTCGTCCCAGGGCCGTTGCAGGGTGGCCGCCCCGAAGGGGTCGCTGCCGGTCCCGCGGAAGGTGTGCCAATAGACCACCGTGAACCGCAGGTGGTCCCGCATGGTTTTCCCGGCGACAACTTCGTCGGGGTTATACCAGCGGAAGGCCAGCGGGTTGTCGGAATCGGGACCTTCGTAGGCAATCTTTGGGACGTTGGGAAAAGCGGTCATGCGGTCGGTCGCTCCAGGGATGAACCGGGGTGTTCGGGTATAGTTTGGGGCCTCGTATGACGCAGCCATCGTGGGCCCGAATTGCGATGACGAAAAGGTAGCAAATCTAACCATGGTAGACGATCGACTTTCGTTTCCGTGCCGACGTGACGGCTTGAGGGTCAGGCAAAAGGGGCGAGCCGCAGCCGCCTGTGCCCTCCCGATAGTCCTGGTGCTGGCAGCTGGGCTCTGCTCGGCATCGGCAGCTGAACTCGACCAGTGGGGCCACTGGCGGGGCCCGCTCGGGACCGGGGCCAGCCCGACCGCCACGCCGCCGACCGAGTTTGGCTCGAGCGACAACTGCAGCTGGAAACAGCCGATTCCCGGCCGCGGATCGTCTTCACCAGTCATCTGGCAGGACCGCGTGTTTGTGACAACGGC
>CALAZQ010000536.1 GCA_937926325.1 uncultured Planctomycetaceae bacterium
GGCTTTTCCAGCGGAATGATCGCCATCGCCGTGGCGTGCGATTCGTCGATGTAGTTTTCGAGTTCTTCCTCAATCTGGGGCGGCAGTTCCCGCTGGGCATCGGGATGCCAGAGCGGGTCGCGGGCTTTGGCCACCACGCGGGCCAGCGACTCAATCGCCCGCACCGCCGTCGCCCGCCGTTCAATCGACTCTTGGCCGCTGACCGCCTCAAGCCGCAGTTTGCGGCCCTTCTTCACGAGCACACTGACCCGATCGCAGCCGATGATCCGGCGGGCCTCGTTGGCAAGCACGAAGGCCGTCGCAATCGGATTGAGCGACTCATGCAGCGCCCGGCTGAACCGATCGACCTGCTCGAGTGCCGACTGCTGAGTGTCGAGGGTCTTGATCTGCCGCCGCTCGAGGTAGCCGCCGGCGACCGCCGAAACCTGCTGCAGAAATTTCAAATAGCCCCGCTCAACGTCGGGCTGGTTCGGCTGATGGAAAATTTCGATCAGCCCCTGCCGGCTCTCGCCGCGGTCGATCGGTGACCCGATCACCAGCAGGTTCGACGGGTTCGAACCGCTCGGCTTGCCATCAGGACTGGTCAGCGCCGCCTGCGGCGGCACCAGCAAGCCGGACGGTGACCCCAACAGCGCCTGCACCAGACCGCTGTGGGCCGCCTGCACCTCCGGATTGTCCGAGAGCCCGGTCGCCTGCATCTTCAGATGCGCAATCGGCTCGACCCGCCCCTCTTTGCCGGTCAGCCAGACGAGGCCGGCCACCGCCCCCATCGCCTCGATGACCCGCTCGAGCAGGCCGAGGAAGAAATCAGCCTCGGCGGCGTCGGTCTTGGAAAGCTGCTCGATCTCACCGATGAGCGCGCGAATCTGCTGCCGGGCCTCTTCGACCGAGCGAGGATCGACGGTGCTCATGGAATAGATGCTTTCTCGAATCAATGCCGAGCCTGGAGCCCGGCTTCAGACAAAAGCATCGGCGGCCGACCAAGACGGCCGGACGCCGATGCCAGGAAACCTCACGATTAGGCCTTCGTTGGCGGCGTAATCACCCGCTTCTGCACATCGGTCTCAAGCACGCCGAAGGCCTGCTCGTGCCGCTGCACGGCCATCATCAACGCCGCGGCCAGCCGCTTGGCGGTGAAGAAGTTGACGATGATCCGCTGCGTCAGGCCGATCGTGTCGGGTGAGTTGCCGACCACCTGCTTGTTGAGGCCGAAATCGACGATCAGTTCTTCCGGCGTGCCGGTCACCCGGCAGAAATTGGCGTAGGTCGCGGCAATGTGCGACTCATCCACTGGCACGGGCTCTTGGGCGGGACGTTTGGTTTCTTCGGCCATCGACAAAGCTCCATAGCGTTGGGGTAAGAAGGCCACCCGTCAGGCTGGCCTTCAAAAATCAGTGTCGGAACGACATGTGTGTGTACGTTCCCAATGCGGCGAGAGTTTACTTCCCTTCCATCGCGGGGGCTACCGGTCGAATCATGAGCCACTTAGCTTTTTACCCGGGTCGATTAACGCCGCCTTCTGACTATACCCCATGCTGGGTACGACAGGCAGCTGGTCGGCCTCCCGCCAGCCGTGCCGCCTGAGCCACTGGGTGGACACGAACCGCCGGAACAGGGCTTCGGCGGCCCGGGTGGCATCCCGCTGCCAGGACGGATCGGCCGGGTCGCCGTTGGTCGCAACGCCCCGAAAGGTCAGCCGCACCGGCCAGCCCCGCTGCTCGGCCAAGGCGGCAAACCGCTCGGCCAGCCGCAGCGTCCAGGCCGCCCCGAGGGTCT